>JBAYTM010000118.1:0-6639 GCA_041675685.1 Thiohalobacteraceae bacterium | reverse complement strand
GCGGTCATGCCCAGGCCCTTGCGCGTCATCTCGTGCAAGGCCTCGGTGCAGGGCGCGGTGATGCCGACCTGCGGGATGGTGTCGCCGGTATGCATGATGTCGTCGATCAGCAACAGCAGTCGTCGGCCCAGGCTGCCGCCCGGATGGGCGCGGGCGAAATCCTCGGCGGTGAAGCCGCGGGATTCCAGCAGCGCGATCGCCAGCGCATCGCCCATCACCAACGCGGCCGTCGTGCTCGAGGTCGGCGCCAGGCCGAGCGGGCAGGCCTCTTTTTCGACGCTGACGTCGAGATTCACATTGGCGGCCCGCGCCAGCGTCGAGTTGGCGTTGCCGGTCATGCTGACGAGCGGGATGCCGAGGCGTTTGATCAACGGCAGGATGGTCAGCAGTTCCGTGGTTTCGCCGGAGTTGGACAAGGCCAGCACCACATCCTTGCCGGTAATCATCCCGAGATCGCCGTGGCTGGCCTCGCCCGGGTGGACGAAGAAGGCCGGCGTACCGGTGCTGGCGAGCGTTGCAGCGATCTTGCTGCCGATATGCCCGGACTTGCCCATACCGATGACCACCACCCGGCCCTCACAGGCGAGCATGTGGCGACAGGCCTGGGCGAATCCGGCACCGATACGCAGGCCGAGCGCGCTCACGGCCCGCGCCTCGGTCTCGATCACCGCGAGGCCGAGGGCCTGCAATCGCTGTTCGTTCATCAGACCTCGGGATATCCCAGTTCGGACAGCTTCGCCGACAGCTGTGCGCGGTCCAGGTCGCTGCCTTCGACCTGCACTTTGCCGCCATCGATGGTCACTGCGACCGACGCGACGCCGGGCAGCGCCTGAAGGCCCTCTTGAATGGCCTTGACGCAACCGCCGCACTTTACGTTCTTGACGCTGAATTCTTCCTGCATTTCCGTACCATTCGCTCGAGGATTGGGGGCCGCTAATGCACCATGCCGCCGCGGGTGCTGAAGTATACCAAGGTCTGATACCCGAAGTAGCAGGCGAGCAGCAGGCCGCCCTCGAGGCGGCTGATGCGGCCTGGACCCCGGATACCGTAGGCCATGATGAACATCGCCAGGGTCAGCCCCAGCATGACCGGATAATCGCGGAACAGGACATCGTCGCCGATGCCGAGCGGGTGAATCAGCCCGGGGATGCCGAGTACGGCGAGCAGGTTGAACAGGTTCGACCCGATGACGTTGCCGATGGCGATGTCGGGTTCGCCGCGCAAGGCGCTCGCCATGGAGGCCGCCAGTTCGGGAAGGCTGGTGCCGAGGGCGACGATGGTGAGCCCTATGATCAGGTCGCTGACCCCCAGCGCCTCCGCGATGCCCACCGCGCCCCATACCAGAATGCGGGAACTGACCAACAGGACGGCCAGGCCGATTGCCAGCCAGGTCAGGGCGCGCGGCGTAGACATCTCCGCCGGGATGTCCTCGGACAGTTCGCTGACCAGCGGGTCGCCGTTCCGTTCGGTCAACGCGGTGCGGACCATCCAATAGACCAAGCCCGCCAGGCCGAGCATCAGCACGACGCCGTCCAGGCGGCTGAGTTCGCCATCGATCAGTAACGCCAGCCCGGCCAGCATTGTCACCAGCAGCAGCGGCAACTCGCGCCGTAAGAGTCTGGAGTTGGTGGCGAGTGGCGCGACCAGGGCGGTCAGCCCGAGGATCAGTGCGATGTTGGTGATGTTGGACCCGATCGCATTGCCGACTGCCAGGCCAGGATTACCCTGCCAGGCGGCGATGACGGAAACCAGCATTTCGGGGGCGGAGGTGCCGAAGCCCACGATGGTCAAACCGATGATCAGTGGCGAGACGCCGAGATTGCGCGCCGTGCCCGCGGCGCCAAGGACGAAGCGGTCGGCGCCCCAGACCAGAAACACAAAGCCCGCAACGAGGGCGACGGCGAAGCTGAGCATAGCGATCCGTGAGACGTCCGGGCGTCAGCGCGCCTCGGTTTTGGTGGCGCCGCAGCG
Organism: Thiohalobacteraceae bacterium; assembly: GCA_041675685.1. Taxonomy (GTDB): domain Bacteria; phylum Pseudomonadota; class Gammaproteobacteria; order Thiohalobacterales; family Thiohalobacteraceae; genus JAHJQQ01. The sequence continues at coordinate 4,668 of JBAYTM010000118.1, read as the reverse complement.
GCTGCAACGGTAACGGGTGACCAAGCGTCCCGATTTCACGTCGAACGGTGTCGCCGGTTCGGCAACCCACCGATGAAAGCCGCGTTTGCACAGGGTATTGCCGCGGTGCTTGTCGGCGGCCCGCGGCCGTTTGAAGGGAAGCACGTTGGTCATGGCGACGGGTACCGGGTGATTCGAGGCTGGCCCGACGCCATGATACACAGATGCCCCGCGCTGCCAAGACGACGCCGCTGCGAGCCGCGTCACGGCGCCGGCGTCGCGGGCGCTCGGGAGACTGGCGCGACTGCTGAAGGAATGTGACAATTGCGCGCGCAAAGAATGACCTGGAGTCGGCAATGATGAACCGCGGTCGCGGTGCGGGAAGGCAACTTGGCGTTGGCACATCGGCTCGGGCCGGCGCTGCGCCATCGGCGGCGCGCGCGTGCGGCCGGGTGCTCGGGCATTTGGTCTGCGCCGGACGGAGCGGCGTCTGATGTCCGCAGTCTCCGGCGCGAGCGACGACCAGGACGTCGTGCAGGTGCGCGGCCTGCGCTTTGCGCGCGGGACCCGCTGGATCTTCGACGGCGTCGATCTGGATATCCGGCGCGGCAAGGTCACCGGCATCATGGGGCCGAGCGGCACCGGGAAGACCACGCTGCTGCGCCTGATCGGCGGCCAGCTCAAGCCGCATGCCGGCTCCATCCGCGTCGACGGCGCCGAGGTGCCACGGCTCAGGCACAAAGAGCTTTATCGGTTACGCAAGCGCATGGGCATGCTGTTTCAGAGCGGCGCCCTGCTGACCGATCTGACGGTATTCGAGAACGTCGCGTTCCCGTTGCGCGAACACACCGATCTGCCGGAGTCGATGATCCGCGACCTGGTGTTGATGAAATTGCAGGCGGTCGGCCTGCGCGGCGCGCGCGGGCTTATGCCGAACGAGCTGTCCGGCGGCATGGCGCGGCGCGTGGCGCTGGCGCGGGCGATCGCGCTCGATCCGATGATGATCATGTATGACGAGCCCTTTGCCGGTCAGGACCCGATCTCGATGGGGGCCCTGGTACAACTGATCCGGCTGCTCAACGACGCCCTCGGCCTGACCAGTGTCATCGTCTCGCACGATGTCCAGGAAGTCGCCGCCATCGCCGACCACATCTACCTGTTGTCGGAGGGCAAGGTGGTGGAGCAGGGTACGCCCGACGAGCTGAACCGTTCGCCGTCGCCCTGGGTCGCACAGTTTATGCACGGCCTGCCGGACGGGCCGGTACCTTTTCATTACACGGCGACGGCTTACCGTGACGATTTGCTTGCCGGGGCTTGAATGCAGCCGGGTATGATGATGCCGCGACCGTGCGGGGGCACTGACTGATGCAGGGATTACAGCGATTGGGCCGGATCGGCCTTGGCGTGTTCGAACGGCTCGGGCGGGGCAATCTGTTTCTGCTGCGTATCCTGGCCGGGATCCCGGCCGTGTTGGCGCGGCCGCGGCTGATCGGCGCGCAGATGTATTCGGTGGGCGTGCTGTCGTTGGTGATCATCCTGGTGTCGGGGCTGTTCGTCGGCATGGTGCTGGGTCTGCAGGGTTACAACACCCTGGTCGACTTTGGCGCCGCCGAATCTCTGGGCGTGGTCGTGGCGTTATCGCTGGTGCGCGAACTGGGGCCGGTGGTCTCTGCGCTGCTGTTCGCCGGTCGCGCGGGTTCCGCGCTGTCTGCCGAGATCGGGCTGATGAAGGCCACGGAACAATTGTCCGGTATGGAGATGATGGCAGTCGATCCGATCAAGCGCGTCATCGCGCCGCGCTTCGTCGCCGGCCTGTTGTCGTTGCCGCTGCTCGCGGCGATCTTCAGCGCGGTGGGTGTGCTCGGCGGCCACTTCGTGGGTGTAGGACTGCTGGGCGTCGACGACGGCGCCTACTGGTCGCAGATGCAGGCCAAAGTGGACCTGCGCGAGGATATTCTGAACGGGGTCATCAAAAGCATCGTGTTCGGCATTGTCGCGACCTGGATCGCGCTGTTCGAAGGTTACGATGCGGTGCCGACCTCGGAAGGCGTAAGCCGGGCCACGACGCGTACCGTCGTACACACCGCATTGGCGGTGCTGGGCCTGGATTTTGTGTTGACGGCGCTGATGTTTGGGGACGTATAACGATGGAACGGGTCAAGGCAGTCGAAATCGGGGTCGGGCTGTTCGTCGCGGCCGGGTTGGCGGCGCTCTTTATGCTGGCGATGAAGGTCAGCAATCTCAGTATGGCCGTCGACGAAGGCTATGAGTTGATGGCCCGCTTCGAGAACGTGGGCGGTCTCAAGGTGCGCTCGCCGGTGTCGGTTGCCGGGGTGCGGGTCGGTCAGGTCGCCGCCATCGAATACGACATGGAAACCTTCGAGGCCGTGGTGCGTCTCAATATTGCGGCGCAGTACGACAGCTTCCCGACCGACACCTCGGCACGGATTTTCACCGCGGGCCTGCTGGGTGAACAATATATCGCCTTGGAGCCGGGCGGGGCGGAGGAATCCCTGTCTCCCGGCGACCGGATTCAACTGACACAGTCGGCGTTGGTGCTGGAACAGATTATTGGGCAATTCCTGTTCAGTCGAGCCGCTGAAGGAGCCAATGAATGAAACGGGTCGGTTATGCGTTGGTGCTCGCTCTGACGCTGAATGCGGCGACGGCGCTGGCCGAGAGCCGGGCCCCCGAGGCCCTGGTGAGGGAGACCTCGGAACAGATGCTCGCCATGCTCAAAGAGCAGCGCGAAGTCATCGCAGCCGAGCCGGGGCGGCTGTACGGTCTTGTCTATGAGATCGTGTTGCCGCATTTCGACTTCGAGCGCATGTCGCGCTGGGTCTTGGGCAAGCACTGGCGTCAGGCGACACCCGAACAACAGCAGGCGTTTGTCGACCAGTTCCGAAATCTGCTGGTGCGGACCTACGGCGCTGCCTTGCGCGAGTACACCGACCAGAACATCGTCTATCTGCCGGTGCGCCGCGGCGCCGACAGCAAGGAAGTGACCGTGCGTACCGAGGTCACGAAACCTGGCGGTGTGCCGATCCCGATCCACTACAGCATGTATCTCAGCGCCGATGGGTGGAAGGTCTACGATGTGGTCATCGACGGCATCAGCCTGGTGTCGAATTACCGCACCAGCTTTGCGTCCGAGATCAGAAATGCCGGAATCGACGGATTGATCAAGCGACTCGTCGACCGCAATGCGCAGGGTGCGACTTGAGCCAGGCCAGCGTGCGGAGCGGGGCCGACGGCCGGCTGGTCCTCTCGGGCGAACTCAGTTTCGATACGGTCGTTCGGCTGCGCGCGCAGGCGGAACCGCTGCTCGACCGCGCGGACGACATCCGGATCGACTTGCAGGACATTGCGCGCTCCGACAGTGCGGGGTTGGCGTTGCTGGTGGAATGGATGCGTTCCGCCGGGCGTCGCGGCAAGGCCATTGAATTCCTGAACATCCCGCAACAGATGCTGGCCATCGCCCGGGTCAGCAGCCTGGATCAGGTGCTTCCGCTCGCGCGCGGCTGATCCGGCCGGCATTGGCCATGCCGCCGGGTTTTTCTATATCATGTCCTCTTTTCGGCCGCGCCCCCGGGCGCGGCGCTGGTTCTCATTTAGTAGCGAGACAGACCTCTATGCAAGCGGAACAAATCAAACAGCTGATCGAGGCCGGGATTCCCGGCGCGCAGGTGATTGTCAAAGGCGACGGCGATCATTTCGAGGCCATGGTGATCAGCGACGCCTTTGTCGGCCTCGGCATGGTTAAACAGCATCAACTGGTCTACGGCACACTGGGTGACCTGATGCAGGCCGAGATCCACGCGCTCGCGTTGCATACCTATACGCCGGAACAGTGGCAGAAACAGCCGCGTCTCCAATAACGGATTCGACAATAAACAGTGCCGTCGCGCGCCGCGCCGGCCCGACCGATCCGGAGGACGCTTGGACAAATTGATCATCAGCGGCGGGGCGCCGCTGCGCGGCGAGATCCGCATTTCGGGCGCCAAGAACGCCGTACTGCCGATCCTCGCTGCGACCCTGCTGGCCGACGATCGGGTAATCCTCGCCAACGTCCCGCATCTGCACGACGTCACCACGACCATGGAGCTGCTCGGGCGCATGGGCGTCGATCTGGTGGTCGACGAACGCATGAACATCGAGGTCGACCCGCGGACGATCAAAGAATTTGCCGCGCCGTACGAGCTGGTGAAGACCATGCGGGCGTCCATTCTGGTGCTGGGCCCGCTGGTGGCGCGTTACGGGTCTGCGGACGTCTCCTTGCCGGGCGGTTGCGCCATTGGCTCACGGCCGGTGAATTTGCATGTCAAAGGGCTGCAGGCCCTTGGCGCCGAGATCAGTGTGGAAAACGGCTACATCCGGGCGCGCGCCAAACGCCTGCGCGGTACGCGGCTGGTGATGGATATGATCACCGTCACCGGGACCGAGAATCTCATGATGGCCGCGGCGCTGGCCGAGGGCGAATCCGTCATCGAGAATGCCGCGCGCGAACCGGAAGTGGTCGATCTCGCGAATTTCATCAACCAGATGGGTGGCAAGGTCGAAGGCGCCGGGACTGATACCATTCACGTGCAGGGGGTCCCCAGTCTGCACGGTACCGAATACCGGGTATTGCCGGATCGCATCGAAGCCGGCACCTACCTGGTTGCCTCGGCCATCAGCGGCGGCCGCGTC
>JBAYTM010000117.1:0-6642 GCA_041675685.1 Thiohalobacteraceae bacterium | reverse complement strand
GGTCATGCAGGGGCAGGTAAAGGGTGTGCCCCTGGTCGCCTGCGCCTTCGAGTTCAGTTTTATGGGCGGTTCCATGGGCGCGGTGGTCGGCGAACGTTTCGTGCGCGCGGTGAACCGCTGCCTCGAGCAGAATCTGCCGTTGGTTTGTTTTTCCGCCAGTGGTGGCGCGCGTATGCAGGAGGCCTTGTTTTCGCTGATGCAGATGGCCAAGACCAGCGCCGCATTGGCGAAACTGGCCAAGGCGCGGTTGCCTTTTATTTCCGTACTGACCGACCCGACCATGGGCGGCGTGTCGGCCAGTTTCGCGATGCTCGGCGACGTGCATATCGGCGAGCCCAACGCCCTGATCGGCTTCGCGGGGCCGCGCGTAATCGAACAGACCGTGCGTGAAACCCTTCCCGAGGGCTTTCAGCGCAGTGAATTCCTGCTCGAACACGGCGCGATCGATATGATTGTGGATCGGCGCGATCTGCGTGACCGCATCGCCAATCTGTTGAGCATATTGCTGCACCGTTCGCCGGATTGAGTTCTGCCGCGACGCGATGCAGTCCAACTGCGCTACATACACTGCTTATTGGGGCGCGTGAATCTTTTCGAAACGAATTTCCGGATCGGTGTTTCCGCCGCGCGCCTTCGCGTCCTTGGCGGTAAGAGCGGCTTTCGCTCGATCTTGCTCGGAACGGTAAACTGATGCGCTTCCAGACCCTCGCCGAATGGCTCGCCTGGCAGGAGACGCTGCATCCCAAGGCGATCGATCTCGGCTTGGACCGCGTGCGCACGGTCGCGGAACGTTTGGATCTATTACGCCCGAAGCATCTGGTGATTACGGTGGCGGGCACCAACGGCAAAGGTTCCAGCGCCGCGATGCTGGAGTCGATTTTGCATAGCGCCGGTCAGCGTGTCGGCGCCTACACCTCGCCTCATCTCCTGGACTACAACGAACGTATCCGTATCGATCAAACGCCGGCGGGCGACGACGCGATCATCGCGGCGTTTGCGCGCATCGATGCCGCGCGCGGAGACCTCTCGCTGTCCTATTTCGAGTTCGGCACCCTGGCGGCGTTGGACATCTTTCAGCGCGCCGGGCTGGACGTCGCGGTGCTCGAAGTCGGTCTTGGCGGCCGACTCGACGCGGTCAATATTCAAGATGCGGGTTGTGCGTTGGTGACCGGCATCGGTATCGATCACGTCGAGTGGCTGGGGGCGGACCGGGAAGCCATCGGCCAGGAAAAGGCGGGTATTTTCCGCGCCGGAAGGCCCGCTGTCTGTTCCGATCCGCAGCCGCCGAATAGTGTCCGGGCAGCGTGCCGCGACAAGGACGCGGTCTGGTTTGGGCTGGGGGAGCAATTCGGATACGTCGTCCATGGCGATAGCTGGAGCTGGTGGGGTCCGACGCTCGAACTTCGAGGACTGCCGCTACCGGCGCTGCCGGGTGCGGTTCAGCCGCAGAACGCCGCCGGTGTCCTGATGGCGCTGCATAGCCTCGGCGCGCGCTTGCCGTTGACCCTCCACTCCATACATGCAGGGCTGCGCAACGTGCGATTGCTCGGGCGCTTTCAAATCGTGCCGGGCGCCGTTGAACGCGTCTTCGACGTCGCCCACAATCCGCATGCTGCGGCCGGCTTGGCCGCGGGACTCGCAGCGCGTGCTTGTGCCGGGCGCACGCTCGCGGTCTGCGGCATGCTTGCAGACAAGGATGCCGCAGGCGTCGCCGCCGCCCTCCAATCGCAGGTGCAGGCCTGGTTTCTCGGCAGTCTGGACGGCGAGCGTGGGCAGTCGGCGCAATCCTTGGCACAGCGCATGGCGTTGCCGGATGCGCAGATGCAGGTCTACGCAAGCATACAGGCGGCTTACGACGCCGCCATAGCGGCCGCCCAACCCGGTGATCGCATCCTGGTTTTCGGCTCTTTTCGCACCATAGCAGAGCTATTGCCTGCGGCCTATAATGCCGCGACTGCGGACGTTTAGACGCGTTCGGTCTTCAAGCGAGGTAACGACGTGGACAATCTGGTCAAACAGCGAGTCATCGGCGCGGTCGTGTTGGTCGCGCTGGCAGTCATCTTTATTCCTATGCTGCTGGAGTCGCCGGAAGAAGAGCTGGGACCGCTCGGCAGCAATCTGCCCGAACGCCCGGAGATGACTGTGCGTGATCGCGTCGAGCCGCTGACCTTGCCGGAACCGCCGCCGGAATCCGAGCCGGCACAGGTGGTGCTCGAGCCGCTGCCGGCGGACGATGCAGCGGCCGGGACGGCCGAACCCGGAGAGGCTTCGCAGCCGCCGAGCGGCGCCCAGACCTCCAGTCAAACGCCACCCGCCGCGTCGGCCACGCCGTCGATACCGACCGAGGAGCCTGCCGCTTCACGACCGGCCGTATCGGAGCCGCCGGTCGCTTCGGCACCGCCGACTTCGCCGCCGGCTGCCGCCAAACAGACGCCGGAGGCCGCCAAGCCGCTCTCCGGTTGGGTGGTGCAATTGGCCGCGCTCAGCAGCAAGGACAACGCCATGGCCCTGCGGGAACGTCTGCGCGGTCTCGGTTATACGGCCTTCGTCGAAGAGACCACTGCCGCTCAGGGCACGCAGTTCCGCGTCCGCGTCGGTCCCGAACTGGAACGCGCCAATGCCGACAATTTGCGGACCCGCCTGGAGCAGCAGGTGCAGATCAAGGGCATTGTGATGCGCTATCCCTAGTGGTTTTTGGGGTGCCTTTTCACTTGATGGAAGCTGCCGGCGACGCCGAGTCTTTGCTACAATGCCGCGCTCGGAGCGCCACCTCGACGAGGATGTCTGTAGGACCCGATCGCGGCACTGCGATGGGTCGGGTCATTAGTCTGTTGGACGGCGGACATCTGTGAACTGGGCGGACTTCTTCATTCTCGGCCTGATCGGTCTTTCGGTGCTGGTCAGCCTCTGGCGCGGATTCATCAAAGAGGCGTTGTCGCTGACCACCTGGGTCGTCGCTTTCCTGGTGGCCTTGACCTTTTCCGATCCGTTCGCCGACCTGCTGAAGCCCTGGATATCCCTGCCTTCAGCGCGCGCCGCGGCGGCAATGGCGGGCCTGTTCATTGCCGTTCTGGTGCTCGGTGCACTGATCGGCTTCCTCGCCGGGCAATTGGTCGAAAAGACCGGACTCGGCGGCACCGACCGGGTGCTGGGAACGGTGTTCGGCGTGGCGCGCGGTGCCATGATCGTCGCGGCACTGGTGCTGTTGGCCGGTCTGACTGCGTTGCCGCAGGATCCCTGGTGGCAGTCGTCGCAACTGCTGCCGCATTTCGAGCGGCTGGCCTTGTGGCTGGCGGATTTCCTGCCGTCGGACGTGGCGGCCAACGTAACGTTCGAGGCCCCGGCACATTCGGGCTGAACGCAAGAGGTAAACACGCGCATGTGTGGAATCATCGGCATCGTCGCTCACGACCGGGTCAATCAAGCCCTCTATGACGGGCTGACCGTCCTGCAGCACCGCGGCCAGGACGCCGCCGGCATCATGACCTGCGACGCACGCCAACGTCTGTATTTGCGCAAGGACAACGGCCTGGTGCGCGATGTCTTCCACACCCGACACATGCTGCGACTGCTCGGCAACATGGGAATAGGCCATGTGCGCTACCCGACCGCCGGTTGCGAGTCGAGCGCCGAGGCGCAGCCCTTCTACGTCAATTCGCCATTCGGTATCAGCCTCGCGCACAACGGCAATCTCACCAATGCCGATCAGCTCAAGGAAGAGTTGTTCCGCGACGATCTGCGCCACATCAATACCGACTCCGATTCGGAAATTCTTCTCAATGTGCTGGCGCACGAGCTTCAACGCCATAAGCAGTTGCGCATCGACGAGAACCACATCTTCGATGCGGTCGCCGGTGTGCATCGCCGCTGCCGCGGCGCCTATGCGGCGGTCGCCATGGTGACGGGCTACGGCATCGTCGCCTTCCGTGATCCCTATGGCATTCGTCCGGTGGTGTTCGGCAAGCGCGACACGGCGGCCGGCCCGGAATATATGGTCGCTTCTGAAAGCGTCGCGCTGGACGTTGCTGGCTTCGAACTGGTGCGCGATGTGGCACCCGGCGAGGCGGTCTATATCACGGTCGAGGGCGAGCTGTTCACGCGGCAATGCGCCGAGGCGCCGCGCTATGCCAGCTGCATCTTCGAGTATGTCTATCTGGCGCGCCCGGATTCCATCATCGACGATGTCTCGGTGCACAAGGCGCGCTTGCGGATGGGCGAAAAGCTGGCCGCCAAGATCGCGCGCGAATGGGCCGACCACGACATCGACGTGGTCATCCCGATTCCCGACACCAGCAGGACCTCCGCCCTGCAGCTCGCCAATATGCTGGGCGTGAAGTATCGCGAGGGCTTCATCAAGAACCGCTATATCGGCCGCACCTTCATCATGCCCGGTCAGCAGGAGCGGAAGAAATCGGTGCGCCAGAAGCTCAACGCCATCGATCTCGAATTTCGAGGCAAGAACGTGTTGCTGGTCGACGACTCCATCGTGCGCGGCACGACGTCGCGGCAGATCATTCAGATGGCGCGTGACGCCGGCGCGCGCAAGGTCTACTTCGCCTCGGCGGCGCCGCCGGTGCGCTTCCCCAATGTGTACGGCATCGACATGCCCAGCCGGGACGAACTGGTCGCGCATGACCGCACCGTCGACCAGGTGGCCGAGGAGATCGGCGCCGATCGCCTCCTGTTTCAGGATCTCGAGGACTTGATCGGGGCCGTGCGCAAGGGCAACAGCAAGCTCGGCCTGTTCGACTGCTCGGTGTTCAACGGCGAGTACGTCACCGGCGACGTCAATGGCGAGTACCTGGACCAGTTGCAGAAGCAGCGCAGCGACAACGCCAAGCGGGAACGTCGCGATGCCGACGAAGAGGTCATCGAGATGTACAACAACGCCTGATAGGGCAGGGGCGAGTTGCCAGGGAAGTGCGAAGGGCAGCGCGGCTCGTGTAGTTGACACGGGGCGGCTGCGGACCTAGGTTAGGCACATGGCGCCGAGTTGAACTCAGCTTGCGGGCGCCCAATAAATGCGGCTAAAGCGAGGGCAACCCCGCTTTCGCTCGCGCGCAAAGCGGGTTTTTTTGTGCCCGCGATCGCGCCGTCGTACAGGGCGCCGAACGCCTTTGGCGTTCGGCGGTGTGGGATCGCCTCTCTCAGGGTGGATGGATATGGACCAGGAACTGGACGATTACGGCTTCGATACGCTGGCGATCCGCGCCGGTCAGCGCCGCACGGCCGAAGGCGAGCACTCGGAACCGATCTTTCCCACGTCAAGCTATGTGTTCGCCAGTGCGGCCGAGGCGGCGGCGCGTTTTTCCGGCGCGCAGCCGGGCAACATCTATTCGCGTTTCACCAATCCCACGGTGCGCACCTTTGAAGAGCGGTTGGCCGCCCTCGAAGGCGGTGCGGCTTGCGTGGCGACCGCTTCAGGTATGTCGGCGATTCTCGCGACCTGTCTGGCGCTATTGAAACAAGGCGATCATCTGGTGTCGTCGCGGTCGGTATTCGGGACGACGACGGTGTTGTTCAGCAATTACCTGGGGCGCTGCGGTATCGACACCAGCTACGTTCCGCTCGCCGACCTGGATGCCTGGAAGGCGGCGATCCGACCGAACACGCGTCTGCTGTTTATCGAAACGCCCTCGAACCCGCTCACCGAGCTGGGCGATATCCGCGCACTCGCCGAGCTGGCTCGGACGCATGGCTGCCTGCTGGTGGTCGACAACTGTTTCTGTACGCCGGCATTGCAGCGACCTCTGGCGTTGGGCGCCGACATTGTCATTCACTCGGCGACCAAGTATCTCGACGGTCAGGGGCGTTGCGTGGGTGGAGCAGTGGTCGGAGACGCCGAGCGTGTCGGCAAGGACGTGTTCGGGTTTCTGCGCACCTGCGGTCCGACCATGAGCCCGTTCAACGCCTGGGTCTTTCTCAAGGGCCTGGAAACCTTGTCGCTCCGCATGCGGGCGCATAGTGCAAATGCATTGGCGTTGGCGACCTGGCTGGAAGTGCAGCCCGAGGTGAAGCGCGTGTTCTATCCGGGGCTGCCGTCGCATCCGCAACATGCGTTGGCCGCGGTTCAGCAACGGGATTTCGGCGGCATCTTGAGTTTCGAGGTGCGTGGTGGTCAGGCGGCGGCGTGGCGGGTGATCGACGCGACCCGCATGCTGTCCATTACCGCCAATCTGGGCGACGTGAAGAGCACCGTCACTCATCCGGCCACGACCACGCATGGGCGCCTGACGCCCGAGCAACGCGCGGATTCAGGCATCACCGATGGACTGATTCGAGTCGCGGTGGGTTTGGAGGACAGCGCGGATATTCGTGCGGATCTGGCGCGCGGATTGTCGCAGGGCGCTTAGGAACTGGACCGGGGCGTTGCACCCCGATCCAAACACGAATCAGCCGCCGTGGCCGTTGGAGGGCACGATCTTGCCGACGCCCCAATGCGCGACATCGGTGTAGGCGAAGGGATCGCCGGGTCCGAGCTTGATGTCCGGACGCACCCGGGCGATATTGACGGTGCAGCAGCTTTGCTTGGCGCGCTCGATCTTGTCACCGTTGTAGCGCGGTAGTACCAGCAGTTGGACGACCGACATTTCGTCCAGTTCGAGCACGCCCTCGACGTCCAATAGGTAATAGGAGGCCCCG
>JBAYTM010000116.1:0-6678 GCA_041675685.1 Thiohalobacteraceae bacterium | reverse complement strand
GGTGTACTGCTTGAGATGTCCTTGAAGGTGCTGCCGCGGCCGGCCGCCGAAGCCACCCTGGTTTTCGAACTGGATCGCGCGACCGCGCTGGAGCGTATGACCGGCTGGCAACGCACGCCCTTGCCGCTGTCCGGACTCTGCTTTACGGACGGCCGGCTCTACGCTCGCCTGTCCGGCGCCGAACAGGCGGTAGCAGGCGCACGACGCCGACTCGGCGGCGAAGTCGATGTTCAGGGCGACGTGTTCTGGCACGGTCTGCGGGAGCAGCGCAACGGCTTTTTTGCGCGCGCCGGTACACTGTGGCGCCTCTCCGTACCGCCGGTCACCCGGGAGCTGACGGTGGGACCGGACCCATTGATCGACTGGGGCGGGGCACTGCGTTGGGTTAGTGCCGAGGACGACCCGGCGGACATGTTTGCCGCGGCGCGTACGGCGGGCGGCCATGCCATGCGCTGGCGTGGTGAGAACGGCGAACAGATCTTTCAGCCCTTGACGCCGCCCCTGCTCCAGTTGCATCGGCGACTGAAACAGGCCTTCGATCCGCAGGGCATATTCAATCGCGGTCGCATGTATCCGGAGTACTGAATGCAGACCTCGTTGACAGCGGAGATCCTCGAAACACCGGCAGGCCGTGCAGCCGACCGCATCCTGCGCAGTTGTGTGCATTGCGGATTCTGCACCGCGACTTGCCCCACCTATCAGCTGTTGGGCGACGAGCTCGACGGTCCGCGCGGGCGCATCTACCTCATCAAGCAGATGCTCGAAGGCCAGCCGGTCACGGCCGAGACGCAACTGCACCTGGATCGCTGTCTCACCTGCCGCGCCTGCGAGACTACTTGCCCGTCCGGCGTGCAGTATGGGCAGCTGGTGGACATAGGCCGGGGGATCGTGGAGCAGCGCGTCCCGCGCCCGCTGCGCCAACGTCTGGTCCGGCGCGCGCTGCGGCTGCTGATTCCGCACGCCCGACGCTTCGGCGCCTTGCTCCGCGTCGGCCAGGCGTTGCGCCCGGCCTTGCCCGCCGGCTTGCGCGCCAAGGTTCCTGCGCGGCAGAAGGCGGGCGACTGGCCTGCGCCACGGCATGCACGTCGCATGTTGGTTCTCGCCGGCTGTGCCCAGTCGAGCGCCACGCCAAATACCAATGCGGCCGCCGCCCGGGTACTGGATCGACTCGGCATCTCACTGACGGTCGCCCCCGAAGCCGGCTGCTGCGGCGCGCTGAGCCTGCACCTGTCCGCCGAGGATGAAGCGTTGGACTACATGCGGCGCAATGTCGATGCCTGGTGGCCACACATCGAACAGGGCATCGACGCGATCGTCATGACGGCGAGTGGCTGCGGCGTACTGGTGAAGGACTACGGCCGATTGCTCCAGGACGATCCCGCCTATGCCGCGAAGGCGGAACGCATCAGTGCCTTGACGCGGGATCTGAGCGAGGTGCTTGCCGCCGAAGACCTGAGCCCACTGCGCGTCGCGGGTCATCGTCCACGGATCGCCTTTCATGCACCCTGCACCTTGCAACACGGACAACGGCTGACCGGCGTGGTCGAGGCGCTACTGTCCGGGTTGGGATTCGAAGTGACCGAGGTCGCCGACGGCCATCTATGCTGCGGATCGGCGGGCACCTACTCCATATTGCAACCCGAACTGTCCAAGCAACTGCGGGACAACAAGCTCGCCCGACTTCAGGAAACCGAGCCCGAACTCATCGTCACGGCCAACGTGGGCTGTCAGCTGCATCTGCAGAGCGCAAGCGAGATACCGGTAAAACACTGGATCGAGCTGCTGGACGCGCCTTAGATCCTCCATCCGCCGCCCGAACCGATTTCAGCAGGTTTCCACTGTTCAAGTCCTGCCCCGCTCGCGTGCTATAGCCCTTGGAATCCACTGGGAATCGAGGGCTGGGCATGAAGCTCACACAACTGCTGACCGGGATACTGGTCGTCGCAGGCACCGTTGCCGGTGCTGCCAAAGGGTACGTCCACTACCAGGTCAAATCGCGCGTCGATCATTTGGTCGCAAGCGCCGGAATGTTCGCGGACATCCGTTATGAAGGGCTCGACACGGATCTCTCCGGCAGCGCTACGCTGCATGGGCTGAGCATCCTGCCGCACCAGTTTCCGGATCATTTCCGTATCGACGCGATCACCCTGAGCGGCCCGGATCTCAGTTTCCTGCTCAATGGATTTGCCGATGCCCGAGCAAAAGGCGAACTGCCGGAGCGAGCCGCCATCGCGATACGCGGCTGGCATATGCGCACAGACAGCGCTCTGATCGGCATGATGCAGCGGTCGTCGCAGGAGCTTGCGAAGTTGTTGGGCGTAGAAAGTGACAGCTGCAGTCTGGGGCAAATGTTTGGTGCCAAGGACTTCGCGGCGCTCGGCTACGCTGAATTCCTGGTCGATATGCAGGTGGGCTACCGATTTGCAGACAGCTTTCCCGGCATCGAGGTCGACTGGGATTTTCGGGTGGGTAAAGAACATGGTGGTTTTCAGCTGGCCATGACAGACGTTTCAAGGCATGTGCGGCCAGGGCAGACGAACATGCCGCGTTTTCGCGAAATGCGGATCACCTACCACATGGATGCGCCGCTCACTGAAAAGACAATCGCCTATTGCGCGGATCGGCGCGCGGTCGACCGTGAAACCTATATCACCCAGCTTGGCGCCGAACCGGACGCCTTGTATCAGGCCTATCTCGGATTTGTTCCGGGTCCGGGATTGCGGGCGGCATTTCAGGAATTGCTCCGCAACCCCGGGGAGGTCCGATTGACGGCACAGCCGCTCGAGCCTTTGGATCTTACGACGCTCGCACTGTATCAACCCGCGCAGCTTCCCGAGCTGTTCGGCCTGAGCCTGAGCGTTAACGGCAACCCGATCGAAGACCTCAGCTTTGGTTTTATGGATCTCGCTGGCGTGCTCGGCGAGGGCATTGAAGAGGACATGGAGAACGACAATTTCTGGAGCGACCTGGGACTGTTTCCGTCCGCGCCCCGGACGCCGGCGACGCCGGCCAGACGTCAGCCCGCTGCACCGTCCCCCAAGTACCGGCCGGTCGGCGCGAACGATCTTGCGCAGCACATCGGCCACGAAGTACGTATCGTCGGGACCGGCGGTCGCAAGCGTAACGGGTTATTGAAATCTGTCGAACGGGGTCTTGCGACGGTCGAGGAACGGCGTTATGGCGGCCTGTTGACGACCACTATCGCGCTGGACGAAGTCGTGGCGGCGGACGCATTCTACTGACGGCTCAGCAACGAACGAGCGCCTGCGGGAAAACGTTACAGGCGCCGGTCCGATACTGTATCCCGGTGGTCGCGCTCCGCGATTGCGTCAGGAATACGCAACCGGGGTGCGGGCGGACGGCTTAGTGGTTGTGTCCACCCGGGCCGTGAACGTGCCCGTGTTCCATTTCTTCCGCGGTCGGGTCGCGCACGTCGACGACGGTGACGTCAAAATTCAGCGTCTGACCGGCCAGCGGGTGATTCCCGTCGACGGTGACATGGGTGTCGGTGACATCGACCACGGTCACCACGTGCACGTTGTCGCCGCCGTCGCTGGCGTGAAACTGCATGCCGACCTGGACCTGCTCCGAGGTATCGAACATGTCACGCGGAACTTCCTGGCGCATGGCATCGTTGCGTTCGCCGTAGCCCTGATCCGGCGGTACCGTCACTTGCAGCGAATCTCCGGTCTGCTTACCGTCCAGGGCGTTTTCCAGGCCCGGGATAATGTTGTTCATGCCCTGGATATAGGCCAGCGGTTCACCGCCCTTGGAACTGTCGATGACGGCACCCGCGTCGTCGGTCAGTGTGTAGTCGATGGTCACGACCTTGTGCTTGGCAACTTGCATAACGGCTCACCTGTGGAATTGAAGATCGAGAGTTTAGTAGTTTGACGCGGACATGCCAATGTTGGCAGCCCGACGCCAGGCAGCCGGGGCCGGCCCGCAAGGCGCCTCCGGGGGCCTACCTGACAGCCTGGAGCAGACCCCGCTTCGCGTCATTGCGAAAATTTAGCGCCAGGGATTGCCGTGGCCCGACCCGGGGCCACGGCCGGCAGCTTCGGGCATCGAGTCGGTGAAGAGTCCGGCGCGCAGGCGCCGGCGGATCAGATGATTTCCAGCAACTCGGTCAGGACCTCATGGTCCTGCGGGGAGATATCGATGAGATGGAAGCCGGCCCAGAAGTGGCCTGCATTGTCGGCGCTGGTGCACCAGAGGCTTTCGGCACCGAAGTACAGGCTGTCCACCCCGCGGACCATTTTCGGCAGGCCGAGGCTCAGCTGAAAAACGGCGTTCAGCGGCAGTTCCCGCGCGGTGAGCACCATGATGCCCCCGTCGGAGATATTGGCCAGCTCTCCGATCAGAATGCCGGTATTGATGTCGACGACCGAGAGTCTGGTGGCGACTTCCTTGCGCGTCTGTTTGCGTTGTTCCGACATTGTGATCCCCGGAGGTTTTTTGCGTGGGAGGTTGCTGGCGCGCGTCGGCCCTCAGCCGACGGCTTCGCCTTTATTGCGCCCGAGCCACGTGAGAATGGTCTCCAGCGCCCGATCGAGAAAGGGTTTGCTTTGAAGGTCCAGGATGCGGACCTGGCCTGCGTCCAGCCGGCGGGCAAGATCGCCCTTCGCGTATTCCGCCGCCTTGACGCCCATCGCATCGACGAACATGTAGTTCGAAGAGATCTTGCTGTACCAGGCGAGCTTCAAGCGATGGCATCGCCCGGTGTCGGTCTCGATGAACTCGAACCAGGTGTCGAAGGCCAGTTGACCGAGACGTTCCATCTGCGCCTGCAAGGTCGGCGACAAGGGCTCGGCCGCCTGGACGTCATCGCGGTGCTGCGCCTCCGATTCGGGTACGGACGCTTCGTCGTCGGCGGAGGATTCGCCCGCCGCCGGGTGCAGCAATGCCCGATCCTGCCAATCGCATAGCTGCGTAAATATGCGGTCGTTGTCGCGCCGGCCGTAGCCCTGCAGTTCTTCCAGTCCCGCGCGGAGATCGGCGCGCAGCGTCGGCAATGCCTCGTGCAGACGATCGCGTGCAGCGGCGTCGGCCGGCGGTGTCAGGCTCCAGACCAATGTCTCGGCGAGCTTGACGGCGAGCTTCCAGGCGTCGCTGAAGTCGCCTTCGCGTTCCCGCAGGAGAATGAAGGTCAGCTTTTCGACCCAAACCTGGCGCAGGAAGCTGCCGGGTTCCGCAGCCAGGTGTGCGCCGCGCAGGAGGACGTCCATCTCCGCGTTGGCGCGGGCACGCGCGTTGTGCAATCGCGCCTGGCCGTCGGCGGCCTCGACACTGCGGCGCTCGATCGCCTGCGCCTTCTGTTCGACCTCGCGCAGATGGCTGTTGAACTCGTCCAACAATTCGTCGAACAGCCCCAGGTCGTCGGTAAAGTCGCGCAGGATGCGCTCGACCATCGCACGCATGCAGGGGAAGATGCCGCGCGTCAAGTCCTCTTCGGCCACCCAGCGCGTACCCGCCTCCGCCATTGCGTCCAGCAGACGCCGCCCCGGATGCCGCTTCTCGGTGAACAGCTGCCGGTCGATGATCGCGACCTTCAGGTAGGGGGTATGCAGGCGACTCAGCAACGCCTTGACTGCGTTCGGCAGCTGCTCGTCCTGTAATACGAACTCGAACAACATGCCAACCAGATCGATGATATCGGCGTCGGCGCCGGCCACGCGTCGGCGATCGACACCGCCGTACAGGCGTTGGCGTTCCTCGGCGAGCGTGGTCTTGAGGCGTTCCAGCAGGTTCAGGTCGACACCGATGTTCTCGATGACGTCTTCGTGGAAGCGCCGATTGGCGTCGGCCGCGCTGTATTCCAACTGAATGCTGTCGATGGTGCCGAGAATGCTGGTACGTGCACCGGCCGCCACTTCCTCGCTCGGCGGCTCATGCGCGCTCGCCCGCCCGCCGCGTGGCACCACGGCTGCGCGGTGGCTGCGGGCCATGAGTTCGAGAACGGACTGGAAGGTCTCTTCGCCGATCGTCACCGGAGCGCCTACGCTACCGGCGGCACCCGTTGTGGTCGATGCCGCCACCGGGTTTGCCTTGACCGGCCGCGGATCGTGCGCCTTGCGGATTTCGTATTTCAGATTGGGCAGGACACCGGCATTGACCAAACGGCGATTGTATTCCTCGTACATCGCGGACAGTTCGCGCATCACATAGCGTTCGAACCCGGCGTAGACGATCATGCGGATCTTGGCGTCCACCGCCAGCAGGTCGAAGGCGGTACGCGCGGCTTCGGCGAACTGCACCGGCCCGCCCGGCAACCGCGCCTCGGGCAGTTTGGCGCCACCGTTGATGACCGCGAGGCGCTGGTTCAGTCCATACAGGAGTTCGCTGTAGCTGGCGTTGGCCTTGGCGACCATGTTCTGCACCGGCAGCTCCGCCTCGACCTCCTGCTTCTCCACCAGCCGCAGCTGCGGTGGCGAGCGCCGCAGCTCCGGTGCCGGCGCCGGCTCGCGATCGACGTCGAGGTCGCCGTTGATGAAAGTGCGGAAGCCCCGGTCGACCACCTTGAAGAAGCACTGCTCCAGCTCGCCGCGTTTACGCTTCAGCTCCTGCATGGCCTCGAAGAACTTGCCCTGCGCAGCGTTGCTCTCGGCCTTGCCGGCGAACTCGAGCAGCGCCACGTCGGTATTGTCCAGCATAGTTATGAACGACGGCGCGATATGG
>JBAYTM010000115.1:0-6694 GCA_041675685.1 Thiohalobacteraceae bacterium | reverse complement strand
GGCGACGTCGAGCGCAAGCCCTTGCGCCAACAGGCCGGCGATGATGCCGGTCAGCACGTCCCCCATCCCACCGCTCGCCATGCCTGGGTTGCCGGCGGCGCAGAGCCGCACCCGTTTGCCGTCGGCGATCAGCGTTCCGCTGCCTTTGAGGACCGCCACGCCCCCGAAACGCGCCTGCAACGCGCCAACCGCACCCGGGCGATCGGCCTGAACCGCAGCGCTGGTGATCCCCAACAGGCGCGCGGCCTCGCCGGGGTGCGGGGTCAGCACCCAGTCGTCGCGGCGCCGCGGCGTTTGCGCCAGCAGGTTGAGGGCGTCTGCATCGAGGATCAATGGCACGTCCGCATCCCAGACCGCGGCCAGCAGGGCCTTGCCCCAGGCATCGCGGCCCAGGCCCGGACCGATCGCGACCACCGTGGCGCGGGCGAGCAGCGGCTCCAGCGCCCGGCGTGGGTCCGCCTCGACGGCGTGGCACATGAGCTCCGGGCGGCCGATGTTGAGAATGCCCGCGTGGTCGGCATGGGTCGCGACCGACACCCAGCCGGCGCCCGTGCGGGCAGCGGCCTCCGCGGCGAGCCGCGCCGCGCCGCTCATGCCAGGCGCCCCGCCGACGACCAATACATGGCCGAAATCGCCTTTGTGACTACTGCGGGGACGCCGCGGCAGGGCTGCCTCGAGAAACGCGGCGTCGATCCGCCAGGCGGCGGGCGCCGCATCGGCGAACACCGTCTCAGGCACATCGAGGTTCGCGGCACAGACCAGACCGGCGCAGTCCGCGCCCTGGCCGGTAAACATGCCCAACTTCGAGGCGATGAAGCTAACGGTAACGTCGGCGCGCACGGCGGTCCCGAGCACCGCGCCGGTATCGGCGTGCAGGCCGCTGGGGATATCCAGTGCGAGTACCGGCGCGTCGGCGGCATTGACGGCGGCCACGGCCGCGGCCCAATCGCCGCTCAGCGGCCGGTCCAACCCGATGCCGAGCATGGCGTCGACGATGACGTCGGCGACGTCGAGTCCGGCCGGGGTAAAGGGCTCGAGCGGCACGCCGGCCGCCGCGGCATCGATACAGGCCGTGCGCGCATCGCCCTGTAATTCCTGCGGCTCCCGCAACCAGAGTACCTGTGCATCGAGCCCCGCGGCGCGCGCCAAACGCGCCAGCACGTAACCGTCGCCGGCGTTGTTGCCGGCGCCGCAGACGACGCGCAGGCGCTTAGCCCCAGGCCAGCGCGCCTGCAAGGCGTGCAACGCAGCGGTCGCCGCACGCGTCATCAAGGTGTAGCCGGGGATGCCTTGGCCCTGAATGGCGCGGCGGTCGAATTCGCGCAACTGTTCGGCGCGGTAGAGCGGGTGTTCCAGCGCGATTCTGTTCAACGCGTGCGGCCTATAAGGTTGTGTCATTCGCCAAGGGGCGCAAAATAGCGCGAAACTCCCCAAAATGACCAGACGCCCCCGACCAATGCCCAGCCCCGAGATGCCCCTGACCATCGACTACGCCGATCTCGCCCGGCGCATCAAAGCCTGGGGCCATGAACTGGGCTTCGCCGCCGTGGGGATCTCCGACACCGATCTGTCGCAGGCCGAAACCCGCCTGCTCGATTGGCTCGCGGCGGGTCGGCATGGCGAGATGGACTATATGGCACGCCACGGCACCCGTCGCAGCCGACCGCCGGAGCTGCTGCCCGGAACGCTACGCATCGTCAGCCTGCGCATGAACTACTGGCCGCCGCAACACCAGCCGCCGGAGGCCGTACTCGCCGATGCAACGCTCGGCTATGTGTCGCGCTACGCGCTGGGTCGCGATTACCACAAACTCGTGCGTCAACGGCTGCAACGCCTCGCGGACCGCATCCGCGGCGAGGTCGGCCCGTTCGGCTACCGCGCCTTCAGTGACAGCGCCCCGGTACTGGAGAAGGCCCTTGCCGAGCGCGCGGGGCTCGGCTGGATCGGCAAACACACCAACCTGATCGACCGGCACAGCGGCTCCTGGTTCTTTCTCGGCGAGCTGTATACCGATCTGCCCCTGCCGATCGACCAGCCCGGCAGCCCGCACTGCGGCACCTGCCGTGCCTGCATCGACGCCTGCCCGACCGGCGCAATCCTGGCGCCTTACGAGCTCGACGCACGGCTGTGCATTTCCTACCTCACCATCGAACTGCACGGACCGATTCCGGAGCCGTTGCGTCCGCTGGTCGGCAACCGCATCTACGGCTGCGACGATTGTCAGCTGGTGTGCCCCTGGAACAGTTTCGCAACCCGCACCGGCGAACCGGATTTCGCGCCGCGGCACGCGCTCGACGCGACCAAGCTCAGCGAACTGTTCGGCTGGAGCGAGACCGAATTCCTGGAGCATACCGCCGGCAGCGCCATCCGCCGGATCGGCCACGAAAGCTGGCTGCGCAATATCGCCGTCGCGCTGGGCAACGCGCCGACGACCGGCGAGGTCGTCGCGGCCTTGGAGAGCCGCCGCGATCACCCCTCGGCACTGGTTCGGGAACACGTCGGCTGGGCGCTGGCACAGCACACCGCAGCAGTGAAAGATGAAGGGCAAAAGCTTTAAACACGAAGGCGCCGAAGGCGCACAAAGGGAACAACGTTAAGGAAGCTCTGAACAATCCGTCATTCCGGCGCAGGCCGGAATCCATGTCTTTGAATTTCTGGATTCCCGCTTTCGCGGGAATGACGGAATATGAATTGTTCAGAGGTTCCTTGAAATAATGTATTTTCCTTATGCGCCTTCGGCGCCTTCGCGTTTCAGTCTTTTGATTTTGTAGGTACACCTCAGTCGTTCGACTTCGCACCTGCCAATGCCAATTGATACAGTGTGTTTTTGCGTTCGCCGGTGATTTCGGCCGCAAGTGCCGCCGCCTGCTTGACCGGCAGTTCGCGCAAAAGTATCTCCAGCACACGGCGCGCTTCCATGGAGATCTCGGCGGTCGCGGTCTCCGGCGCACCAGCGACCAGTACTACGAATTCGCCGCGCTGGCGGTTATCGTCGTCCCCAAGCCAAATGCCGAGTTCGGCAAGACCTCCATCCTGCACCTGCTCGAACGTCTTGGTCAGTTCGCGAGCGACGACCGCCGGGCGCTCAGCGCCGAAGCAGCTCGCCATGTCCGCGATGCATTCCTGGATGCGGTGGCTCGCCTCGTAGAACACCAGCGTCCGCGGCTCGGCGGCCAGCGCCTGCAGGCGGGCACGCCGCGCGGCACTCTTCGCCGGCAGGAAGCCCTCGAAGACGAATCGATCGGTCGGCAGACCGGCGACCGACAACGCGGCAATCAATGCGCTCGGCCCCGGCACCGGTACCACTGCGATGCCGGCCTGGCGCGCGGCGCGCACGATCCGATACCCGGGATCGCTGATCAAGGGCGTGCCCGCATCGCTGATCAGCGCGAGGTCCTCGCCGGCGCGCAGCCGCGCCAGCAGCGGCTCGATCTGCGCCTGTTCGTTGTGTTCGTGCAGCGAAACCAGGGGCGTGGCGATGCCCAACGAGCGCAGCAGATTGCCGCTATGACGCGTATCCTCGGCCAGCACCCGCGTCACACGGCCCAGCGTATCCAGGGCGCGCTGCGTGATATCGGCGCGATTGCCGATCGGCGTCGCAACGACGTAAAGCACACCTGATGAAATCACGCCGGTCCATCCTCTGCGATTCGCGCCAAAGGCGCTACAATAGCCGCCAACCCTCAACTGTCCAAATCCTGTGACCGCCAACCGCTGCCCTTCCTTTGTGTCGATCCGTCGCTTGCTTGTCGCTGCAGTCATGCTGTTCTGGCTGAGCGCCTGCACCACACCACCGACCCGCACCGACGCCATCGCGCCCGACGCGGATCGTCAGGCCGTCGCACAACTGCTCGCCGCCGGCGATTATCGCGGCGCCGCGGACCGGTTGCTGGCGCAGGCCGCGCAGGCCGTACCGCCTGAGCGCGACGCCTTGCGCCTGGAGGCCGCCGAGGCGCTGCTGCGCGGACAGCACTGGGACGCGGCGGAACAATTACTGAACAGCTTGCCCGGCACGGGACCGCCAGACTACGCGGCCGGTCTGGCGACCGCACGCGCACGCCTGTCGATCGCGCGTCAACAGCCGCACGAGGCGCTGCAGCAGCTAAGCAGCGTCGTCGACGCAATCCCGCCGTCACGCCAGGTGGAGTTCCATCGCACCCGCGCGGAGGCCTATGCCGCGGCCGGCAATTTTCTCGAGAGTGCGCGCGAACGTGTCTGGCTGGACGGATTGCTCGACCCCGCGGCACGGCAGGAAAACCATCGCGCCATCTGGCAGGCATTGATGCGGGTGCCGGATCTGCTCCTGCGGAACATGCGCACCGCACCGCCGCCCGACGTGCTCAGCGGCTGGATGGAACTGGTCGAAACCGCGCGCTCCGGGCTTGCGACGCCCGAGCAGTGGGACATCGCGTTGGGAATCTGGCGTGAACGCTATCCAGGTCATCCCGCCGCCGTCGACTTCGCCACCGAATTGCAGCGGGCGGCATTGCGCGGCGGACCACCGCAGGCAGGACACGCCGGCCGGATCGCGGTACTCCTGCCGCTCAGCGGTGCACTCGTCGAGGCCGGACAGGCACTGCGCGACGGCATTCTTGCGGGTTACTATCATGCCAACGCGCAGGCCACGGAGCTGCGCTTCTACGATACCGGCGGGGAGCCGGACCGGGTCGTCGCGCTCTACCATCAGGCGGTCGCCGAGGGCGCGCAGCAAATCATCGGTCCATTGACCAAAGAATCGGTCTCCGCCCTGGCGGGCTTTGGAACGTTGACCGTCCCGGTGCTGGCGTTGAATACCGTGGGTGATGCCACGCCTGCACCCATCGGGCTTTATCAGTTCGGTCTGTCCCCGGAAGACGAAGCCACGCAGGTCGCGGAACGCGCCTGGCAGGACGGCCATCGTCACGCACTGGTGATGGCGCCGGATGGCGCCTGGGGTGAACGTCTTGCACAGGCGTTCGTCCGCCACTGGGAATCCTTTGGCGGCGCGCTGCTGGAAGAGCAGCGTTTCGGCGAAGATGAGCGCAGCTACTCCGATCGCGTGCGCACCTTATTGAACATCGATGACAGTGAAGCCCGGCGCCAGGCACTCACCCGCCTGCTCGGCCGGCAGCCGGAGTTCGAACCGCGTGGCCGCCAGGACGCCGACTTTCTGTTCCTGGTCGCCAGCGCAACCGAGGCGCGTCTGCTGCGTCCGCTGCTGCGCTTCCATCGCGCCGGCGATTTGCCGGTCTACACCACCTCGCAGATCCACGACGGCGCGCGCGGTGCGGACGCCGATCAGGACCTCAACGGCGTGCGTTTCTGCGACATGCCCTGGATGCTGTCGACGTCCGGCGAGCCGCATGCATTGCGCAGTCAGGTGCGTCGACTCTGGCCCGAACGCGAGACGCGATATCCGCGGCTTTACGCCTTGGGAATCGACGCCTTCATGTACGCGCCTTATCTGCGCGGCCCGGGCATCGGCATGTTAAACCGGCATTCCGGCCTCACCGGCACCTTGTCTCTCGACCCCGAGCGACACGTGCGCCGCGGCCTGCAATGGGCGGTGTTCAAGGATGGCGTCGTTCAGGCATTACCGCCCAGCGTCGGCGCCATCGAACCGGCATATCTTCCATCACAGGAGCTCAGGGATGACGCACCTGCCACCGAAAACGACCCGTCTGCAGGGGGCCCAGGCTGAAGACCTCGCCTGTAGATTTCTTGTCGAGCAAGGCCTGCGGCTGATCGACCGCAACTTTCACTGCCGCGGCGGCGAGATCGACCTGATCATGCGGGACACAGACAATCTGGTCTTCGTTGAGGTACGATACCGGCGCCAGCAACGCTACGGCTCCGGCATGGAATCGGTGAACCGGCACAAACAGCAACGCATCGTGCAGTGTGCCGCCTATTATTTGCACCGGCATCCGCGCGCCGCGGCGCTCGCCGCGCGCTTTGACGTCGTGGCCCTGGCGCCAAAGCATAACGAACTGCAGATCGAATGGATCCGTAACGCCTTCGATGCAATGTGATCGCGGCACTGCCGCAACCAGGCGACGATTTTATGGACCCACTTGCGCGCATCACGCAACACTTCAACGACAGCATCCAGGCCAAACAGCAGGCGCTGAACGCGGTCGCACCGGGCATCGCCCACGCCGCCGAGGCGATCACCCGCGCATTGCTCAATGAACGCAAGGTACTGACCTGCGGCAATGGCGGTTCGGCCGCGGACGCACAGCATTTTTCCTCCGAGATGCTCAACCGCTTCGAGATGGAGCGCCCGGGACTCCCGGCCATTGCGCTGACCACCGACAGCTCGACGCTCACGTCGATCGCCAACGACTACCAGTTCGATGACATCTTCGCCAAACAGATCCGCGCCCTCGGTCAGCCCGGCGACGTGCTGGTCGCCATGTCGACCAGCGGGAATTCGCCGAACATCGTCAACGCCATGCATGCGGCACACGACCGCGACATGATCGTAGTCGCCCTGACCGGTCGCGACGGCGGCATGATCTCGGATCTGCTCATCAAGCAGGACGTGGAGATCCGCGTACCCGCGACCTCTACCGCGCGCATTCAGGAGGTGCACATCCTGATCATTCACTGTCTGTGCGATTTGATCGATCAACAACTATTGGGACAGGAGGATTAGTTCATGAAAGGCTGGCAGCCCTTAATCGTCACCGCGATCCTCGGGACTTGGCTCCTG
>JBAYTM010000114.1:0-6726 GCA_041675685.1 Thiohalobacteraceae bacterium | reverse complement strand
TTGTGACCGACTGTACTGTCGAGGCAACACCCTGTACGGTCGATCGCGCCGCTTCCGAGCTGCGCAAGTCGGCTTTGTGACCGACCGTACTGTCGGGGCAAACCACCCCAGTACGGTCGATCGCGCCGCCTCCGAGCTGCGCGAGTCGGCTTTGCGACCGACCGTACTGTCGAGGCAAACACCCCGAAGAGCGCTGGTTTTCCAACAGCCTAAATCCCATGCGTCCGGCTGTGGGCGGCTGTTACCTGAAGCCGACTTGCGCAGCTCGGAGGCGGCAGGAAACAGTCGCTCACAGCCTTGCGCATCGGTTGAGGCTTCAGGTACGACAAAAACCTTCGTCATCCCATGCTCGCCCGACTCGCATGGAATAGATGGCTGCTGCGAGCCAGGAGAAAGGGTCGAGGCCGAGCCCGTCATGAGCCTTTAGAGACGGTTCGCGACGACGGATCGATCCGGGGTTCCCGTCAGAGTCTACGCCGCGATAGCAGCTGGCCGAGCAGCGCGCCCAGCAGTCCACCGGCGGCATCCGCCACCAGGTCCAGCAGGTCCGCCGAGCGCCCGGGCACGAAGGACTGATGCCATTCGTCGCTAAGCCCGTAGAGGGCGGCGACGGCGGCTGCAAGCGCAACCTGGCGCAGACTGTACCCGCCGTCGGCGTGTCGCGGCAGGGCGCCGATGCAGAACAGGCCCAGCAGGCCATACGCGCCAAGGTGCAGAAGCTTGTCCTGGCCGGAAAATCCCAGGTCGAGTTCTGGGGTGGACTGCGAGGAAAGGACGAAGAGGGTCGCCATCCATCCGAGCGCCAAGGCCAGACTCAGCCAGCGCAGTTTGGTGGAGGGGTTCAGCGATTGGGAAAAGGTGACGCGGTTCGACATGGATAGGGGGGGGTGGTACGTCAGTGATTTCAGTTTGGTCGCAGCAGCCGTCAGCGCTTTTTTTTCAGTCCAGGTCCAGCGGCAGGAGCGACGTCAGCTTGGACGTCAGCCGGGCGCCAAACTGCGGGTCGTCACCGACCAGGCTGGCCTCGGTGGCCTGACTGTCATTGAACAATACCGGCAGATTCCAGCGCGCCAGCATATCGCATAGATTGCCGACCCGCAGTTCCGCATCGTCGTCGAGGTCCACCAGAAGGATGTCGATGCTGTCCGGATCGATCCGGTCGATGGTCGTGTCGTCGAGCGGCATTTCATCGATGACCGGCAGGCCCTGTGCTTCGAGCAGCTCGCGGAGGTGGCGCCGCAACGGCAGCGAGGCCCCGGCGATGGCTAGGCGCGGTTTTTTTTTTCTCCCAGCGGGTCCCGTTCCGACGCAAAGGCGGGCGCTGCGTTCGGCATCGGCTCGTGCGAAGGGAAGATGCCGCCGGCCCGTTTTTCCCGGGCGACGTCTTCGACCAGGTCCGCCCCGATCTGGTTACGCTGTTCGGCATAGCCATAGACCAGCGCGAGATCGCAGAGCAGATTGACCAGCCGCGGCACGCCGTTGCTGAAATGATGAACGGCCGCGCAGGCCTCGTCGCTGAACAGGTCCGGTTCCCCGCCGGCGATCGCCAGCCGGTGCCGGATATAGAAGGCACTCTCGTCCGCGGTCAGGGGCGTCAGGTGATAATCGACGGCGATACGCTGGGCGAACTGGATCAGGTCGGGGCGCTGCAGTTTATCCCGCAGCTGCTGCTGGCCGACCAGTATGACCTGGAGCACCTGATCCTTGTCGGCGTTGACGTTCGACAGCATGCGCAGTTCTTCGAGGGTTTCCGCCTCCATGTTCTGCGCTTCGTCCACGATCAGGACGGTGCGGCGATTGCGCGCGTACTCCTGGATCATGAAATCGACGAAGGTCTGGTACATCTCGACCTTGGTCTTGCCCGAATAGCTGAGATTGAACGCCAGCAGAATCCATTGCAGCAGCTCGCCGAACGAGCGATGGGTATTGGAGATCAGGCCGACGGTGACGTCCTGCTCCATCGTATTGAGCAGATGGCGTATCAGGGTGGTCTTGCCGGTGCCGATGCCGCCGGTGATGGCGGTGAAGCCGGCCTGGTTGGACAGCCCGTACTGCAACAGCGCCAGGGCCATACGGTGTTTGTCGCTCAAATAGAGGAACGACGGGTCCGGCAGCAGGGAGAAGGGTTTCTCCCGCAATCCAAAATGGGCTTCATACATCGATAGCAATCCGCGGTTGAGATTCGGACGTCACACGCGGATTCCGCCTGTGGGGCGGTCGGAACGGCGGTGGTGTGCTGTACTTCAAAACGCGTTCAGGCATCCCGGTTCGCTTTGTTGAGGACCGTGCCCAGCACGTTGGTGCAATCCAGCAGCTCAAGGGCGCGACGCGCGTCGTCCTGGCTGGTCTTGCCCTCTTCGAGGACCAGCAGCGCGGCGTCGACATAGGGTGCGAAGGCCAAGGCATCCGCGGCAGACAGCACGGGCGGAAGATCGAATAGAACGATACGGCTGGGATAACGGTTTTTCAGTTCTTCCACCAGTTGCTGCATCTTCGGCGAATTCAGCAGTTCGGCGGAATTCTGTACCGCGCGGCCACCCGGAAGAATCACCACGTCGGCGAAGTTCTGCGGATGCACCAGCAGCTCAGGCAGGGGAACGTCGTCCAGCAGGTATTCGGTCAACCCTTTACCGGCCGGCATGCCCAGGTGCTCGTGAACACTGGGATGGCGCAGGTTGGCGTCGACCAGCAGCACGGTATAGCTGACTTCCATCGCCAGGCTGGTCGCGAGGTTGATGGCGGTCAGGGTCTTGCCTTCGTCTTCGCCCGGGCTGGTGACCGCAAGGACATTCCAGCTGTTTTCATTGAGGCGCTGCAGCACCTGCGTGTGCAGGATCTTGTAGGCGTCCGCGAAGACCGAGTGCGGCATACCGGCGATAATACGATGGTTGCGCAGTATCCCTGGCGACGTGGGCGCCGTACGGGTCTGGGTGTAACTGATGTCCGCCGCACGCGCCGCGGCGCTCGCTGCAGCACGGACTACGGGCGGCGGCGCGTCACCGCGTTCCTGACGGGCCCGTTCCAGCGCTTCTTTGATGCGTTCCATACGGCCTCCTCGAATCTTTTAGAAACTATTCAAAATCGATGCCGGTCACCCTGGTCGCCTTGCGTAGCGCCCGGAACCAGAGCACGTCCAGCGGCGAGACCAAGACGTGGACAAGGACCACGGCCACCACGACCACACCCACAGAGCCTAGCACCAGCATGCGGCGGTGTCTGCGTTGGGCGGCAGTCTCCTGCTCGGTCGCCAGATAAGGGATGATCGCCAGCGGCGCGACTTGTAGAGTGGCCAGCACACCCTTGGCGCCCCGTACCGTGCTGTCCAGGCTCTCCGCAACGGCGGCATAACCGAGACCGGAGCCAAGCGCCAGGACCAGGCTGAGGAAGATGATTGCGGGCCGATTCGGTTTTATCGGTTCTTCCGGCGGGACGGGCGGGTCGATCAAGGTGAAGCGTTCACCTTTGCTCTCGGCTTCCATCTGCTGGCCGACGCGGGCCTGCATTTGCTTCGATTTGATTTCCTGATATTTCGCGGTTGCGTTTTCCAGGTCTCTGGCCAATAGGCGGAATTCGCCCTCGACCAGTGGGATCGCGGCTAGCCTTCGTTCGTAATCGGCACGTCTGGTCTCCAAGTTTTCGATTTTTTTTCGGAGCGCGCTGAGGTCGTTTTCCGTGGCATTGAGCTGGGCCTGCAGAGTGACGTACGCGGGATTGTCGGGACTACGGCGGTTGACGTTCGCTGAGTCTGCCGGTGTTCGATCCAAGGTGTCTTCGAGTCCGGCTAGCGTACGTTGAAGACGCTGCACGTCAGGGTGTTCACTCGAGTACTTTTCTCGGACGCTTGCCAACTCGGTCTTGAGCGCCGCGATCTGCTCAAGTAACGACTCCCGGGGATTCACTTGCCCCGTTTCGCGCTCCATGCTCTCGATCTCGCGCTTCAGACGAATCACGTCCGGGTGATCGGTCGAGTACCGTGCCGCTTTGCTTGCATACTCCGTACGTAAAGCCTTCAGGCGAGCCCCAGGGCTCGTATTGACATCTTGCCCGTACGGATCCTGTTGCCCCAGCTGGCCCTGCAGGTAGAACCGGCGGTCTTCCAGCGAGCGGATCTGGTTGCCGATATCGGAGACCTCGCGCTCTGTGCGGTCGATCTGCTCTCGAAGCAAGGGTTGCAGCTCAGGCAGGCTATCGGCGTTTGCTGCCTTGAAATCCGACAGACGCTTATCCAAAGCCGCTATCTGTTGATTCAGCCGGTCGGCCTCGTCAGTGAGGAAGACCACCGTTTCTTGCGCCCTCGACGCACGCGTCTTGAGATTTTCTTCAAGGTAGAGAGAGGTCAGCTCGTTCGCGACCTTGTGAACCTGGTCGGGGTCTTTGCCCTCGTAGGCCAGCGAAAAAGCGATGGTGGCCGGCATCGGCCGACCGCTTCGCGGGTCGATAACGTCCGCGCTGATCATGTCCAGAGCGATATCGTCCCGCATCCGCTCAAGAATTTCTTCTTTCGTCTCGTGGCTCTTGTCCACATAAAGCGAGTACTTATCAACAATCGACAGGAGATTGCTACGCGTCATGACGCGCTGGCTGATAGTCTGAATCCGTTGCGACGCATAGCTGGTTACAGTCGATTGCACCATGTCCGCTGGGATTTGCTGCTCCTCGATCAGAATGGTCGCGGCAGAGCGGTAGGTTGGCGGCCAAGCCAAAGCGACCACCAGGCCCAGGCCAAAAACTACGACGACTGTCGCAACGATCTGTGCGCGGCGCCGGCGGAAAGCGGAAATGTAATCTTGCAGATCTTTGCTCGGTTCGTCGTTCATACTGCTGCCTGTGCCGGAATTGGAGAATGATGAAATAGATGGCGGAGCGCCAGTCTCGTCAGCGCGACATCGCCATGCGCGGCCAGGCGTATGCCAGGCTCACGAAGACCAGATTGCCGTCGGCGGTGTTACTCCTCCGGCTGTAGTCTCTTTTGATCCGCGTATAGGTATAGCCGGCGTTCAGACTAAGCGCTTCGTCCAATCGCCAGGTGAGGCTCGGCGCGATGCGATAACGTTCAGTGTCCGCCCGCGTCGTCGTTCCGCCCACGGTCGCTGATTCGAGGTAACTAATGGCGAGTTGCGTCCGCAATTTAGTGCTGAAGTTGCGTATACCGGTCAACCCGATTTGCGTGGACTCGGAGTCGGTTCCGGTACTGGTCGGGATGATCGACTGCGAGGCCGACAGCTTGATGCTGCCGGTCTCGAATTCACGGGTAAGATTGGCGTCATAGACAACGCCTGTCGATTTGCTGTCTCGAGGGACCAGGATCGTGTCGCAAGGGAACAGGAAACCGCACAAAAATTCGAGCCCGGGGGTCGGTGCGACCAACCGTGTGACCACCGAGCTGGTCTCGGTGCGCCGACTGCCGATCGACCCACTGATGTTCCATCGCTCGGTGATGTCGTAGGCCGCACCCAGCTGTAGCGAATGCGTCTTGGATTCCAGCTCGGTGCCGGTGTCGTAGTCAGCCTTGGAGTAGCTGTAGATACCGAATACCTGGGTCTTTGGATTGAGCTGATGAATCAGGCGCGCCGCTGGCGTCAGGTAGTCGTAATCCAACAGTCCATATCGCTCGCCGTTGTCGTAATCCACCTTGCTATACGACGTCGACAGCTCCAGCCAGGTCTTCTCGGTGAACATGTATTCGCCGGCCAAGCGGGCGCTGGTGCGCATGCGGTCGATCTGGTTGGCGGTCAAACCGGTGTCTATGTCGAGAAACTCGTTTTGCAGCGTGGTGTCGTCCGCTACGCCAACGCTCGCCTCGATGGCGCCACGCTCGAACCGGCGCTTGCTCGCGATATCCAGGAAAGCGTCGGTCGTGTCCAGCTGATCCTCGTCCGGATACTGCGAGGCGCGTACGCGGGCGCGGGTGCTCAGATCCCAGAGCTCGCTACGCCGGGACAGGTCGAGCCTCGGTTCCAGGACGAGGCCCCAGACGCTGTCGTGTTCCGCCGTGGTGAGCCTGATATTGTCGTCGTACTCCCCGCGAACACTGACGGCGGGCTCGGCCACCCATTCGGCGGCGCTGACGGGCACGCTGACCGCCAAGGCGGTCAGCAGGGCGAGATAGGGCGTACGGAGAAGAGTCACCATAATGCGGTCTCGAGCATCGGTAGGATAAGGCGCTGGCGAATTCTGCCTGCAAGGGCGGCGATCAGCTTCGCGTTCGGTGGCACGCTGATGCCGTCATTATGTCTTCCCTGAATGGCGGACGATAATCCGGGTTTCCGCGAAAAATGTCCAGGACCGCGCCACCGAAAGAGTCGCTGGTATGCAGGCCGTCCCGCACCGGTCGAATTTTCGCAGGTTGATCCGGGTGCTCCGGGGCGTGGGTTCGCGGTCGCCATCGGCAAGCACCGGCGCCTAGGGAACGACCACCACATCGCCCGCCCTCAGCAGGACGTTCTGCTCCAGGTCCTGGCCCTTTTCGATATCGCCATAGGCGAAGGGTATGGCGCTTTGCTTGTTGCCGGTGCGGCGCAGGATATGGATCTTGTTGACGGCGGCATAGGGCGTCATACCGCCGGCCATGGACAATGCCTGTACCACGTCGACCTGTCGGGTTGCGACGAATTCACCGGGGCGGTTCACCTTGCCGATCACATAGACCTTGTTGCCGGACAGCTGCATTATGGCGACGGTCACTGAGGGGTCGGGGATATAGCGCTTGAGCTGGCCGGCGATCTC
>JBAYTM010000113.1:0-6777 GCA_041675685.1 Thiohalobacteraceae bacterium | reverse complement strand
TTCCCCGCGGCCTGAATGTTGCGGCACAACAGACTGATTGAGCGGAAAAAAGAAGCAGAACGGCGAATGAAGAGAGGACACTGTACGGCCGCGTCGGGAAACTCTGATCAATCCCAGTTTCGACATTCCCGCGAAAGCGGGAATCCAGAAATTCAAAGGCATGGATTCCGGCCTGCGCCGGAATGGGGCATTGTTCAGACCTTAACGATTGCTCTCGTAGGCCCGGAGCGCCGCACGTCCCTGGCCCACTTGGCGCAGCATCCCCCCGAGTTCCTCTCGACGCTGTTGCGCGAGCTCCGTGATGTCCCGATCGACCGACAGAATCGTACGAAGCAATTCCAGCTGTTGCGTCTGCGTACCGGGTGCGGCTTCGCCGAACACCCTATACAACAGCGGCCGCCTTTCCTCTTCCAGCGCCGCCGCCTTATCCCACTCGCCGCTTTTTGCCGCGGCCAACAACGCGCCGGTCAAGGTCTGCAACCGGTCGACCTCGTTCCGGCGCATTGCAGCGTGCGAACTCATGTCAACGACTTGCCGCTGTGTGGCTCGGCGGAAGGCTCGCCTGCTCGCCGATCGCATCCCAGGCCTCCTTGATCTGACGCAGCAACCCCGTCACCTCGTCGAGCAGACCGGTATCGTTGTTGCGGTTCGCCTCGATCAGGCGGCGTTCCATGTAGATATAGAGGTCTTCCAGATTCTGGGCGATTTCGCCGCCTTCGGCCTTGTTCAGGCTGGACTTGAGCCCTTCGAGAATCGAAATCGCCCAACCGACCTGCTGTCCCTTTTCGCGGATTTCGCCGCGCTGCATGCAGCCCTTGGCGCGGGCCACTTTCTCCAGGGCGCCGTCGATGAGCATCTGAATCAGGCGATGCGGGCTGGCCGCTTCGACACCAGCCTGTACTGCCATTTTGTTGTACTGGCCCAGCGCGCTCTGTGTTCTGGAGTACGTCATTTCACTCAATCCTCTGGAAAACCGCATTCGACAATGCTGACGTGGTGTCGGTCGACATCCTGTCGAATTCCGGTGTCCCCTTCCCTCTACGGACAGCCCTGATTTCTTTAGCCGCGAGACCGCCCAAGCTGACTGAGCGCACTCAACTGCTGAGTCAGAAAGGCGCTGGTGGTTTGCATCTGACCCATCAATGTATCCAGCGCCGTGTACTGCGCATAGTAGCGCTGCTCGACCAGCCCGAGACGGTATTCCATGCCCTCGATGCGCGAGTTGAGCGTCTTCTTGCTCGCGTTGATGCCATCCTCGCGACCGTCGATCAGACCGTCGGCCTGCAGCAGCTCGGTCATTTTCGTGTTCAGGCGGAACACGTAGCCCTGGTTGTCGTTCGCGAACAACTGGGCGACGCCACTGAAGTCGGTCTCGATCGCCGTTTGGAGGTCGTCGCGGTCCAGCGCCATGCTCCCATCGCGCTGCAGCGATATACCGACCTGCGATAGATACGCGTAGCTCGTATCCAAGCCGGTGGGCGGTGCATTGAATATGGCTTGAATACTTGACTCCAGACTGCGCATGGTGCTGTCATTTTTCAGCTCTTTACCGGCCAGTCCGGAGATGGTCGAACGCAAGGCGTTGTAGGCATCGACGAACGCCTGGACGGATTCGGTAACGGCTTCGGTATCGCGCGCGACACTGAGGGTCTCGGGCCCGGTGGTCTCGGCCTTCAAGTTGATCGTCAACCCGTCGATCGCGTCGTCGATGCTGTTCGAACCGCGTGTGATGGTGTAGGTGTTATCGACCAGGATCTCGGCGTCGAGTTCGGCGAGCGACCCGACGTCATTGATCGTCGCCATACCGAGATCGGTGCCGAGCGTACCGGTAAAACCCAGGGTCATGGCGGCATCGGCGCCGGTCTCCTGCGCGGTCAGCACCAACCGGTGGCTGCTTGCGGACTCCGAAACGATGGTCGCCGAAACCCCGGCATCCGCCGCGTTGATCGCCGAGCGGATCTCCGCGAGCGTCATGCCACCCAGATCCAGGACCACGTCCTCGCCGCCGACCGTGATCGTCATCTGGTCGCCCTCACCGCCGATCACGGTCGTGCCGGTATCGGGCTGCGCTAGCGAACCTTCCTTATGTGCCTGCGCCAACCGCAACACTTGGACGTTCAAGGTGCCAGGCGCCGCGCTGGAATTGGCTGTGGCCGTCAAAGCGTCGGCGTTGGTGGAAGACACGGTATTGACTTGGAAGGCATCCAGCGATTTGAGATCCTTCATCGCCGTCTGAAAGCTCGCCATGGCGCTGCGCAGGCGGCCGTAGGCGCTCAACTGGGAATCGAGCGTCTTCAACGATTGTTGCATGGCGTTTACGGGACGCCGTTCGAGCGCCATCAATTGCGTGACGATCGATTGGACATCGAGGCCCGAACCTACACCCGGCGAGCTAATCATGCGTTGTATCCTGGCATCTGGTCTTACCTATGGAAGACAAGAGCAAAAACGGTACCAACAGGATCAGGCTTGCACCTTCAAGAGCAGGCCACCGCCCTCGGTAAGCTGGTTGGCAATCTGCAGAAGTTCCTCGGAGGGAATCTGCCGGATGACTTCTTGGGTTTCTGAATCAAGAACTTTGATGACGGTGCGTCCACTGTCCTGATCGACGGTGAACTGCAGGTCGCGATTCAGATTTTGCACATACTCGTTTACCTGATTCACGGCTTCCTCGACCTTTTCGGCTTCGGTTGATTCTTCCGGCTGTGGCAAACTCCCGCCTGCGGCGGCAACATCCTTCCTCGCCTCGACGCTACGGAACTCCGGCACGTTGGCAACCGCCGCACTGGGATTGGGGCTGGGCAGCGCCGCCAGACCGACGGCTTTGAGGAGATCGGTTGACATAGGCATCACCTGTTGTCTCTAGCGGGAAACACGGGGCGCCCTGCTGCCCCGTGCTCCCGTACCCTTAGAGACTCAGTTTACTGAAGCAGCGC
This sequence comes from Thiohalobacteraceae bacterium, assembly GCA_041675685.1. Classification (GTDB taxonomy): domain Bacteria; phylum Pseudomonadota; class Gammaproteobacteria; order Thiohalobacterales; family Thiohalobacteraceae; genus JAHJQQ01. Next base: position 3,841 of record JBAYTM010000113.1, on the reverse strand, counting down.
CAGAGCCGACTGCGGTAAGGTGTTGGCCTGTGCCAGCATGGCCACGCCCGCCTGCTGCAGGATCTGCGCCCGGGTGAGGTTTGCAGTCTCCGCTGCGAAGTCCGCGTCCTGCAGGCGTCCGCGTGCAGAGCTCAGATTCTCGGCGTAGGAGGTCAAGTTGACGACGACCGCTTCGAAACGGTTCTGCACCGCACCGAAGGTGGCACGCTCGGTGGAGACTTCGTCGATCGCGGTATCAATGGTAGCGATCGCGCCCGACGCACTTCCGGCGGAGGTCACGTCGATGGTCCCGGTAGCCGTCAAATCGGCGGCGTAGCCGGTAAGGCCGGTGAGGTCCACGCCCGTCACGTCGATCTGGTTGGACACGTCGCCGTCGGCACCGATCTGGAAGGTCAGGCTGGCGGTGGTACCGTCGAGCAGTTTGCTGCCGTTGAACTCGGTCGTCGTGACGATACGCGAAATTTCCTGCGTCAGCTGATCGACCTCCGCCTGCAGACCGGTGCGGTCTTCGACCGTGGCGTTGGCAGACTGCACGGAGATCTCGCGAATACGCTGCAGAGCGGACTGGATCTGGCCCATGCTGCCTTCACCGGTCTGCGCCAGGGAGATGCCGTCCTGGGCGTTGCGTACCGCCTGATTCAGGCCGCGAATGTCCGCCGTCATACGTTCGATACTGAACATGCCGGCCGCGTCGTCCTTGGCGCTGTTGACGCGCAGGCCGGAGGACAGGCGCTGCAGCGAGGTATTGAGGGCGCCCTGGGTGCTGGACAGATTACGCTGTGCGGTCAAAGAAGCGACGTTGGTATTGACTGTAAGAGCCATGGTGATTCTCCCGAACTTTTGCGGGGCAGCGCATAGGTGCCGCGCCCCTGTTCATAATTGGCAGATATATCAGCGAAATGCTGATATTTACCGCCTCCGACATGCTTAGCGGAAAGCGGGGAGGAAACTTGAGGCCTCGCCCGCCTCTCCGGCGGAGGTCCGCGGCCGGGAATCGCGAAGCTTAAACTCCGGTTCGACGCGCTGTGCGGCGGGCCGGGGCGGCCGGCTCCCCGACGCTGTTCGCCTGCAAGACCGCCAGCCACTGGTCCAGATGGTCCTCGAGCATCCAGTGCGACTGCACCCAGGCCTGCAGCTGGTCGCCTGCGCGCGCCAAGGCATCCGGATCGGCCAGGTGCTCGCGAATAGCGCGGATCCACGCCGACGGGTTGTTGGCGACCCGAAAAATAGGCCCCTCCCGGTAGGGATGGATATCGCTGGCGATCACCGGCCACCCGAGCACCCCATACTCGAGAATGCGGAGGTTGCTCTTGGCCTCGTTGAATCGATTGCGTTCCAGCGGCGCGACCGCCAGGTCGAGGTTCAGGCTCGCAAGCCAGGCCGGATAGTCCGCGAACGGCACGCCGCGATGGAATTCCTTGACGTACGGACGGATCGCCTCCGGACACATGCCGAAGAACACCCAGTCGACCTCATTGGCGGTCTGCCGCACGACGTCGGCGATCATGGCCAGGTCGCCACCGTGCTGCGAGGCGCCTGCCCAGCCCACCCGCGGCTTCGCTCCCTGCCGGCGCAACGAACGCAGGCCGCCCCACACGGAGCGTGGCAGGCGGTTCGGGACGATGCGCACATCGGCGATCATCGGCCGCAACGCCTCCGCCAGCGGCTCCGTGGTGACGATGGCAGCGTCGGCCAGATCCAGGCACTTGCGCAGGCGTTTCTTGATGTCCTTGTAGATCGTTTTGGCAAACGGGTTGCTCGGCGGCAACGCGAACATGAGATCGTCCTGGCCGAACAGGACCGTCACCCGGTTGTGGCGCCGGTAGGCCTGCAGCGCGTCGATGTGCGTGTCGTGCAGGGTGTTGTGCATCAGCAGCACGTCGGGTTGCAGCAGCTCGATCGCGCTGGTCGACGGCAGCGCCGCGAGGGTGTTCGAAAACGGCGTATTGATGGACCGCACGAGACCGGCGTCCGTCAATGCCGCCAGCGGCTGCGCCACGCGATACTGCCATGACCCGAATGAACCGGTGCCGAAGCTCAGCACACGGGATACGTCACAGAGTTCCGGATCCCAGGCGGGAACAAGTACGGTTTCATCGGCGAAACTGCAATCCTTGCGCTCGAAATGCCGGTTGTAGGCCGGGTCGCGCGCGACGCGACCGAGCCAGCGCGCGGCGATGCGATCCGCGTCGTCGATGACCACCTGCCGCGAATTGTCGCCTTGATAGCTTTTCAGGCCGGCGCCCAGATACAGCAGCGTCACCTGGGGCGTCCAGACGATCTCGCCACCCTGGGCGAGCAACCGCTGGCAGAAATCCACGTCCTGATAGAGGCGCACCGAATACGCGGGCTCGAAGCCATCCGCAGCCAGAAAACGCTCCCGATGCAGCAGCACGCAGGCGCTGCTGACGGCCGACAGGTTCTGCGCGCATTGCGCGCGGCGCATGTAGCCCGGTGCATCCATCGCAAGGCCTTCGTGAGCGATGCCGACGACCCCGTAGGCGCCGAGTCCGGTGACGAGCCCCCCGTGCACGATCCGACTATCCTGACCGATCAGCCGGGCACCGACCGCGACGACGCCGTCGCGTTGCGCGTGACCGACCAGCCGATCCAGCCAATCCGGCTGCAACACGATGGCGGCAGGATCGAGCAACAGCAGGTATTCCGTGTCGACGCTTTGGGCGATGCGCGCGATATGGTCCTCGCGCCGCTCGCCGTCCGACAACAGGTCGAAGATCAGCGACGGGTGCGTTGACGGCGGGATGTTCAGCCCCGCGTGGACACCGATGCGCAGCGTGAAGGCCGGATAGACAGTTTTCTCGAACAGCTGCTGGATCAACATACCGAGGTGCGCCGTATCGCGGTCCGCATACACGACGATGGTCACGCGCGGATCGGCCTGCCGCCGGTAATCGACCAGGGTGATGTCCGGCAGGTTGCCGGGGGCCGCGCTCGCCGCAATGCCGCAGCGCTCGAAGTGCGCCTCGAGCAACGCCCGCTGCTCGGCGACATCCTCGGCTGTGAAACCGTCCGTCCAGCGCGTCACCAGCGACTCGGAAAGGTGGCCGATCGCGGCACTGCCGCCGGATTCGAGTGCCAGCAGACAGGCCTCGTACGCGAGACCGTTCGCGCTGACGGCCGTCGGCCGCCGGTCGGCGATCACTTCGCGGGCGAACAGGCACAAGCCGGCGAGGTAATTGAAGGCATAGCCGTATTCGCGGTTGAAATCGGGCTTGCGATGATGCGTTTCCCGGCCGTCTTCGTGACGGCGCTCGTCCGTATAGACGAAGCGTGCTTCCGGATGGGAATGGAAGTAATCGACCGCGCGGGCCAGCGCCATAGGCTCGGGCAAGTCGCCCGCCGAGAGCACGACAAACCAGTCCGCGTCTGACCGCTGAGCGGCATCGGCCAGGGCGGTCGCGGCATCCCCGTGCATGCAATGGACCCGGTCCGAAACAGGGAAAGCGACCGTCGCGCCTTCCGGCAGCACCAGCGTGGCCGTCCATGCCGTGTGGAGCTGCCCTTGCAGGGCCGCATACGTCATTGCGAAGGCATCTTCCGTGACCCCGGCATCGCCGACGACCAGCACATGGAACGCGGGCAGTTGATAGCTGAAGCGCTTGCTGCGTAGCGCGAACCAGCGCGCTTCGCGTTCGAGCTCGGAAGGCGGAACGACCGTCCCCGGCGCCGCCGACTTCGTGGCGTCGATACGGGCGATCTTGCCGTGCGTCACCTGGCTCAGGGTCAGCAGTTTGTCATGCAGCCCGTCAAGCGCGCGCTCCCGCAACAAGCTCAATTCCGGATCGTCCGCGAAATCGTCGTAGGTCGAGAAGATGCGCCG
>JBAYTM010000112.1:0-6779 GCA_041675685.1 Thiohalobacteraceae bacterium | reverse complement strand
CGTGTTGTACTCCAGATTTTCGATCGCCGTACGGACCGCCTCGGGCGCATAACGGGGGTTTGCATCCTCCGCCGTCAGCTTGGTCATGATGTCGCTGCGGAGCGCGTCGAGACGGGCATAACGCTGTTGTTTGTCGGCGACTTGGTAGGCTTCCGTAAAACCGGCCTTGCCCAGCGACGCGACCGCACCCTCGAGGGCAGTGTCGGCGGCAGGTGCCTGCCAATCCCACGCCGGTGCGCCGGCTTCCGCGGCCAGCTCGCGGATCGCCTGAATCGCGACGCGCATTTGTTCATGGCCGAACACGACCGAACCGAGCATCACGTCCTCGGGCAGCTGTTTGGCCTCGGATTCGACCATCAGCACCGCGGTTTCGGTGCCGGCCACCACCAAATCGAGCCGCGACTCGGCGAGCTGGCTGGCGGTGGGATTGAGCACATAATTGCCGTCGATATAGCCGACCCGTGCAGCGCCGATGGGTCCCTGGAAGGGCATGCCCGACACGGACAATGCGGCGGATGCGCCCAGCAGCGAGGCGATATCCGGGTCGATCTCGGGGTCCAATGACATGACCGTCGCGATGACCTGGACCTCATTGGTGAATCCTTCCGGAAACAGCGGGCGGATCGGGCGATCGATGAGTCGCGATACCAGCGTCTCGTTCTCGCTCGGGCGACCCTCGCGCCGGAAGAAACCGCCGGGGATCTTGCCCGCAGCGTAAGTACGTTCCTGATAATCGACCGTCAACGGGAAGAAGTCGCGACCTTCGGCAGCCTTCTTCAAACCCACCGCAGTGACCAGCACCACGGTATCGCCCATGCTGACGATGACCGCGCCGCTCGCCTGGCGCGCGATTTCACCTGTTTCCAAGGTTACGGTGTGGGCACCGTATTGGAACGTCTTCTTGATTGGATTCACTCTCTGCTGTCCTTACTCTGGAATATAGGAATACGCTCGCTGCCGCGTACGCAGATCAGTCGACGATCAATGCACGTTTAGCGGCGCAGGCCGAGGCGGCCGATGAGATCCTGGTAGCGTTCACCGTCCTTGCGCTTCAGATAGTCGAGCAACTGACGGCGCTGGTTGACCAGGCGAAGCAGTCCCTGGCGGGAATGGTGATCCTGCTTATGGGTGGAAAAATGATCGGTCAGATGGGTGATCCGCGCGGACAGCAGCGCTACCTGGACTTCAGGCGAACCGGTGTCGCCCGGGGCGCGCTGGTAATCCTTTACGATCTGGCCTTTCTGTTCGGCGTTCAAAGAAGACATAACTCAAGGTACTCCCAATAAAACTCGGTTCGCGAGGCGTGACGTTAGAGGCCGCATATTGTATCCGCGGCAAGAAATCCGGACAAGGTTGAGGTCAACTCCCGATCATCAGGCGTTTAGGGGCGACCCGGCCATCGTCCAGGATCTCGCCCATTCCCAGGAATTGCCGGTCGCCGGCATAAAGCCGCACCCAGCCGCTGGTCGGGGCGTGCGGCACGACCACCGCCTGCCCCTGGCGGAGATAAAAGGCCGCATCCGGGGAGAGGCGCACATCCGGCCACTGTTCCAGGGCGCTTTCGATCGGCACGAGCTGCGCGTCCAGCGCCGCCGGCCCCTCGCTCTCGGCAAGCTCGCTGAGCCGGTCGAGTCCGATCATGCCGGCGCCGTCATAGGGTCCGACGCCCAGCCGCCGCAGCTCAGTCACATGTGCGCCGCAGCCCAGGGCCGCGCCGATATCCTCGGCCAGGGTGCGGACATAGGTGCCTTTGGTACAGCGCACGTCGATATCGAAGAACGGCAACGCCAGCGCCAACAGGGACAATTCGTGAATCACGATCCGGCGCGGTGCGCGCTCCACCTCGACGCCCTGACGGGCCAATTTGTACAACCGCTGCCCCTGGTGCTTGACGGCGGAATACATGGGCGGGATCTGCTCGAGCTCGCCGCGGAACTTCGCCAGCACCGCCTCCACGGCAGCCGTGTCGAAAGGCTGGACGGGCAGGGTCTCGACCACCTCCCCCTCGGCGTCTCCGGTCGTGGTCTTTTCGCCCAGCTTGCAGCGCACACGGTAATGTTTGTCCGCATCCAACAGAAACCCGGATGCCTTGGTTGCCTCGCCAAAACAGATCGGCAACAGACCGCTGGCCAGCGGATCGAGGCTGCCGGTATGACCCGCCTTGGCTGCCTGGAACAGGCGCTTGACGATCTGCAGCGCAGCATTGGATGACATCCCGACCGGCTTATCGAGCAGCAGGATTCCGTTGACGTTTCTACCCTTGGAACGACGTCGCGACATATGGATTCAACAGCCTTAACCCCGAAGACGCGCAAGGCGCATAAGGGAAATCAAATTGAGAGAAGGGACAAATGCAAAAGAAACGGATGTAGACCCTGGAATTCGACACCGTTTCGACCCGCAGCAAACAAAAAGCATTCGGTATCGTCAGTAAACAAAGCCTCTGGCGCGCTTTTGCAAATAAGGCTGCGCGCGTCAGTCTTCATCGCCATGCTTGTCGGACTTCACGGCCTTGTCGATGAGCGCGCTCAACGCGCTGCCCCGCTCGATGGATTCGTCATAGACGAACCGAAGTTGCGGCACGGTGCGGGTGAGCATGCGCTGACCCAGTTCATGGCGTAAAAATCCGGCTGCGCTATTCAGCGCCGCCATCGACCCGGCCCGGGCCTCGGCATCGCCCAGCACTGTAACGAAAACCTTGGCGTGCGCCAGATCGCGGGTGACCTCGACCCCCGACACCGTGACCATGCCGATACGCGGGTCCTTGACCGCCTCGCGGATAAGGGCAGCCAATTCGCGCTGCATCTGTTCGCCGACGCGGCGAGTACGGGGGAAATCGCGGGGCATAGTCGACAATTGCCTGCGGAGCTTTTGAATGGGTCCGGGCTCGGTTCGATGCCCGGAACGGCGCCGTCGAACAGCCGGCGGGAAATCCCCGCCGTCCGTGACCTAACGACGGCGGACTTCCGCCAACTGCGGCGACCTTCTCAAATCGTCCGTGCCACCTCGGTGCGTTGGAACACTTCGATCTGATCGCCCGGCTGAACGTCATTATAGTTCTTGACGCCAATACCGCATTCGGTGCCGGCGCGGACTTCGCTGACATCGTCCTTATGACGACGCAGAGATTCCAATTCGCCTTCGAATACCACGACGTGGTTGCGCAACACGCGGATCGGCGCGCTGCGGCGGACCGCGCCGTCGACCACCATGCAGCCGGCGACCGCACCGAACTTGGACGAACGGAACACATCCCGCACTTCGGCCAGCCCGATGATCTCTTCCCTGATCTCCGGGGAAAGCATGCCGTTGATGGCCTTCTTCACCTCGTCGATCACTTCGTAGATCACGCTGTAGTAGTGCAGATCCACACCCTGTTCTTCGACCAGGCGCCGGGCGGTTGCGTCCGCGCGCACGTTGAAGCCCACCAGGATGGCCTTGGACGCCAGGGCCAGATTCACGTCGGATTCATTGATACCGCCGACGCCACCCGCCACGACGCGCACCCGCACGTCGTCGCTCGACAGCTTCGTCAGCGAATCGCGCAGTGCCTCGAGACTGCCCTGAACGTCGGTCTTGACGACGAGATTGAGGTCCGCCGTACCGCCCTCTCCCATCTGCGAGAACACGTCTTCGAGACGCGTCTGCTGCTGACTTGCGAGCTTGACGTCGCGGAATTTGCCTTGCCGGAACAATGCAATCTCACGCGCCTTGCGTTCGTCCGACACCACGACGACATCGTCGCCGGCGTTCGGCGTGCCGGACAAACCGAGCACCACGACCGGCATCACCGGTCCGGCCTGTTGGACCGGCTGACCCGCCTCGTCGAACATCGCGCGCACGCGGCCCCATTCCTGACCGCTCAGGATGACGTCGCCCTTTTTGAGTACGCCGTTGCGCACCAGCACGGTGGCGACTGGGCCCCGGCCGCGATCCAGACTCGACTCGATGATGACACCATTGGCCGGGCAATCCTCGACCGCAGTCAACTCGAGCACCTCGGCCTGCAGCAGGACGGACTCCAGCAACTGGTCGACGCCTGCACCAGTCTTTGCGGAAACCGGCACGAACTGCGTGTCGCCGCCCCAATCCTCCGGAATAACCTCCCGTTGGACCAGTTCGTTCTTGACCCGATCGATATCCGCCTCGGGCTTGTCCACCTTGTTGATGGCAACAACCAGCGGAACGCCGGCCGCTTTGGCATGCTGAATCGCCTCTTCGGTCTGCGGCATCACGCCGTCGTCGGCGGCCACCACGAGGATGACGATGTCCGTGGTCTGTGCACCGCGTGCGCGCATCGCCGTGAATGCGGCGTGACCGGGCGTATCCAGGAAGGTGATGCCGCCGCGCGGCGTATCGACGTGATAGGCGCCGATATGCTGCGTGATGCCGCCGGCCTCGCCGGCCGCCACCTTGGTGCGCCGGATGTAATCCAGCAGCGACGTCTTACCATGGTCGACGTGACCCATGATGGTCACCACCGGCGGACGCCCGACCTTTTCGCCTTCGGTCTCGCCCGCCTGCACCAACTGGTCTTCGAGTTCATTCTCCTTGAGCAGTTTGACCTTGTGACCCAGGTCTTCGACCAGAATCGCAGCGGTCTCCTGATCGAGCATCTGATTGATGGTGACCATGGTCCCCATCTTCATCAGCGTCTTGATGAGATCCGTGGCCTTGATGGACATCTTCTGGGCCAACTCGGCGACCGAGATGGTCTCCGGAATCGCCACTTCGCGCACGATGGGCGCCGTCGGCATCGCAAAACCGTGCCGGTCCGAGCCGGCGACACTCACATTGCGACGACCGGAGGATTTTTTCTTCTTGCGCCGACCGGCCATGTCCGCCGAAACATGCAGCTCCTGCCGACCGTAACGGCTGCGCTTGTCGTCGGTCTCGGCCGCGCCGGTACGGCGGCCTTTGCGCGCCGGTGCCGCAGCCTTTTCTTTCTCACCGGCCTCTTTCTTACGCTGTTCTTCCTCGGCCTTGAGGCGCGCAGCCTCCTCCGCAAGATGGCGTTCCAGATCGGCCTTGCGGGTGGCCTCCTCCTCGGCCTTCAGACGTGCCGCTTCTTCGCGTTGGCGCTGTTCCTCGAGCTCACGCTCGCGACGTTGGACATCGTCCGCGCTACGGCGCTGTTCTTCGGCGCTGCGAACCGCCGCCTCTTCCGCCTCGCGGCGCGCGCGTTCGGCGGCCTCTTCCTCGATACGCTGCTGTTCCTCGGCGACCACGGCGCTGCGTTTGACGTAAGTGCGCTTGCGTCGCACTTCGACGGCGACCGTCTTGGTGCCCGCGGTACGGCCCGTACCGGTCGGCACCTTCAGTTCGCTATGGCTCTTGCGCCGAAGGGTAATCTTCTTCGGCTCGGAGACATCCAGCGGCGTGTCTTCACGCTTGCCATGGCTCTTACGCAGGAAGGTCAGTAATTCGAGCTTTTCCTCGTCGCTGATCGTCGCATCGGCGTTGGTTTTCTCCAGCCCGGCATCGCCGAGCTGCGCCAACAGGCGATCGACCGGAATACCGACGACTTCTGCGAATTGCCTAACCGTAACTTCCGACATTGTGTCTCAACTCCTGGAGGAATCAGCCCTGCTGTTCTTCGGCGAACCAGGGGGCACGCGCGGCCATAATCAAGGCGGCGGCGCGTTCCTCGTCCATATCATCGATGTCCATCAATTCGTCCACGGCGAGTTCGGCCAGATCTTCCTGGGTGATCACGCCGCGGTTGGCGAGCGTAAAGGCCAGCTCGCGCTCCATGCCTTCCAGATTGAGCAGATCCTCCGCCGGCTCATTGGCGCCGAGGGCCTCTTCGCTGACGATGGCGCGGGTCAACAGCACATCGCGTGCGCGCCCACGCAGCTCTTCGACGACATCCTCATCGAACTCTTCCACCTGCAGCAATTCGGCGCTCGGGACGTAGGCGATCTCCTCAATGCTGGAAAACCCTTCCTGCACCAGGATGACCGCGATCTCCTCGTCGACGTCCAATTGCTCCATGAACAGCTGCTGCAAGGCCTGGGTCTCCGCCTCGCTCTTCTGCTCGGCCTCGTTCTCGGTCATCACGTTCAGCTCCCAGCCGGTCAGCTGACTGGCAAGGCGCACGTTCTGACCGCCGCGGCCGATGGCCTGGGACAGCTGGTCCTCGGCAATCGCCAAGTCCATGCTGTGTTCGTCCTCGTCGACCACGATCGAGATGACTTCCGCCGGGGACATGGCGTTGATGACGAACTGGGCCGGGTTATCGTCCCATAGAATGATATCGATACGCTCGCCGGCCAGCTCATTCGACACCGCCTGCACACGCGATCCGCGCATACCGACGCAGGCGCCGACCGGATCGATGCGCTGATCGTGTGATCTGACTGCGATCTTGGCGCGCATGCCGGGGTCGCGCGCGGCGCCGAGGATCGAGATCAGGCCCTGACCGATTTCGGGCACTTCGATCTTGAACAGTTCGATCAGGAACTCGGGCGCGACGCGGGTAATGAACAGCTGCGGTCCGCGCGGCTCGGAACGCACCTCGCGCAGGTAGCCACGCAGACGGTCACCGGGGCGCACGGACTCCCGCGGCACCATCTCTTCGCGCGCCACGAAGGCCTCGGCGTTGCCGCCGAGATCGAGGTAGACATTCCCGCGTTCGACTCGCTTGACCAGTCCGGTCACCAGTTCGCCGACGCGATCGCGGTAGGCGTCGACCACCTGCTCGCGCTCCGCCTCGCGTACCTTCTGCACGATCACCTGCTTGGCGGTCTGCGCGGCGATACGACCGAATACCTCGGACT
>JBAYTM010000111.1:0-6803 GCA_041675685.1 Thiohalobacteraceae bacterium | reverse complement strand
GTTGCAGTCCCGCGCGATCGAGCGCGCCACGGCGCTGCTGGTCCAGATCGTCGGCGGCGTTCCAGGGCCGGTGACCGAGGTGTGCGAGCCGTCCAGTTTGCCGGCGCGTCGACCGATCGGCCTGCGCCGTGCACGCATCCAACGGCTGCTCGGTATCGCCTTGCCCGACGACGAGATTCAAGACATCCTCGCGCGCCTTGGTGCATCCCTTTCCTCGCAGGATGAGGGCTGGGAAGTCGTTCCACCGTCCTGGCGTTTCGACCTGACGCTGGAGGCCGATCTCATCGAAGAGATCGGACGGGTGCACGGCTACGACCGCCTGCCCAACACGCGGCCCAAGGCGCCCATGGTCGGCATGCCGGTGCCGGAAGGGCGGACCGACATCGCCGCGTGGCGGGAGGTCCTGGTGCAGCGGGGGTATCAGGAGGTGGTGACCTACAGCTTCATCGAGCCCGAGCTGCAGCGGCAGGTGGACCCGGACAACGCGCCGGTGGCCCTGGCCAATCCTATTTCGTCCGAGATGTCGGTCATGCGGACCAGCCTCTGGCCGGGGCTGCTGCGCGCCGCGCAACATAACCTGAACCGCCAGCAGCTGCGCCCGCGGTTATTCGAGTACGGCCTAAACTATCTTCAACAAGCGACTGAATTAAAACAGGAATATTGTATTGGCGGTCTGGTGTGCGGCGAGCGCTTCCCGGAGCAGTGGGGGGCTGACACCGGCGCGGCGGACTTCTTCGATCTCAAAGCGGACGTCGAAGCGTTGTTGGCGGCGACCGGGGCGGAGAGCGAATTCGCGTTCGAAGCCGCGCGTCACCCCTGCCTCCATCCCGGCCAATCGGCCAGAGTGCTGCGCCAGGGCGAGCCGATCGGTTGGGTTGGCAAGCTGCATCCCGAGCTGTCCGGACAGCTCGAACTGCCGGAAGCGACCCTGCTGTTCGAGCTGGCCACGCAGCCCTTGGCACTTGGCCGCGTGGCGCGTTTCCAGGAGATCTCGCGGTTCCCCGCGATTCGCCGGGATCTCGCCTTCACGGTGGCCCAGGAAACCCCGTCAATGGCGCTTTCCGCCGAGATCCGGGGTGCCGCGGGGGGGCTCCTGCAGGACCTGGTATTGTTCGATGTCTACCAGGGCAAAGGAATAGAATCGGGACGAAAAAGCCTCGCTTTTGGGTTGATTCTACAGGATTCATCGCGCACACTTACCGAGCAAGACGTGGACGGAGTCCTGGTTCAAGTACAGACCGCCTTAAACGATAAATTTGGGGCAACGTTAAGGGAGTAGACCTTATGGCGCTTACCAAAGCGGAATTGGCCGAAAAACTCTTCGAAGAACTTGGCCTGAACAAACGCGAAGCAAAAGAACTGGTTGAGATGTTCTTCGAAGAGATTCGCGTGGCCCTGGAGACCGGCAGCCAAGTCAAGCTTTCGGGGTTCGGCAACTTCGATCTGCGCGACAAGAACCGACGCCCCGGACGCAATCCGAAGACCGGCGAAGAAATTCCCATTTCCGCGCGCCGCGTCGTCACCTTCAGGCCCGGTCAGAAACTCAAGTCCAGAGTAGAGGCCTATGCTGGAAGCCAGCAATAACGACGTCCTGCCGGTCATCCCGGGCAAGCGCTATTTCACGATCGGCGAGGTCAGCGAGCTGTGCGGGGTAAAGCCGCACGTGTTGCGCTATTGGGAGCAGGAGTTTCCCCAGCTCAAGCCGGTCAAGCGCCGCGGTAACCGGCGTTATTACCAACGTCATGACGTGCTCATGATCCGGCAGATCCGCAGCCTGCTGTACGAACAGGGCTTCACCATCGGCGGTGCGCGGTTGCGGTTGTCCGGCGATCAGGCCAAGGAGGACGTGACGCAAAGTTCGCAGATCGTTCGCCAGATGCGCCTGGAACTCGAAGACATTCTGCAATTGCTTCGACGTTGAATCGCGTTCCCAGTCTGGACGGATTCGGGTATCATTGCGCGCTCGTCGACAGGCCGGGTTTTTCGGTCGTCGATGGAACGACACTCGGGGCGTAGCGCAGCCTGGTAGCGTACCTGCATGGGGTGCAGGTGGTCGGAGGTTCGAATCCTCTCGCCCCGACCAATCATAGAAGAGCGGCCGATGGCCGCTCTTGCGTTTGTGGGGCTCGGGATTCCCGGCCCGTCGGCACAGCCGCCGGGCGCTCGGTGTGCGCGAAGCGGTGCTTCGCCAAAGGCGCAAACCTTGCCCTCTCGCCCCGACCAATCATAGAAGAGCGGCCGATGGCCGCTCTTCGCATTTGTGGGGCTCGGATTCCCGGCCCGCAGCCGCCCGCACGCGCAAGACGCTCCAACCGTTGCAACGGCTTGCGAAAGCGTTATATGGTGATTACCGACAGGGATCGTTGGTTACGCTGGACACGGAATGTCACGCGTTTTCCCGTAAGCCCCCGCAAGCAAGGACGCCTGCGGGGGCTTGTCGTTGTCTGCGCGCCGCATCGTCGCGCCCCGTAGGCATGGGGCCGTCTCGTGCGCTTCGAACTCGGGCTGCGCGGACATGCGCGTGCCGAATGCAGCACGGCGCGTTGCGGCGCGATACCCTGTAAAGTCCGGTCAGCGAATGCCGCTGTCACCCTTGGCCGAAACAAACCAACATGGATCCGGCAAAGCCGCCCCATCTCCCGATAGAAGCACCTAGGCAGACCAGTATGAAAGGGATAAACGAGTCGATACTGTTCATGGCAGTCGTTGCGTTGTCCGCCTGCGCCGTTACACCGCCTCATGAAGAAGCCGCCGACCCGCTCGAGCCGGTCAATCGCGTGGTCGACAAGTTCAACGACAAAATCGATCGGGCGGTCTTGAAGCCGACGGCACAGGCGTACGAAAAGGTCGTGCCGGCTCTCGTCCGTACCAGCGTGACGAACTTCTTCAACAATCTTGGCGAGCCGCTCGTCATCACCAACCAGTTGTTGCAAGGAAAGGGCAAAGAAGGTCTATCCGACGCCGGACGCCTGTTGGTCAATTCCACGATCGGCTTGCTGGGCCTGTTCGATCCCGCGAGCCAGATGGGATTACCCCGGCACACGGAAGATTTCGGACAGACCTTTGGTGCCTGGGGCGTCGGCGAGGGCTGGTATCTGGTGCTGCCGTTTCTCGGGCCGAGTACCGTACGCGACAGCGTCGGGTTGATTGGCGATTACCAATTGGATCCGCTGGCTCAACACGACGAAGTGCGTGAACGGAACGCGCTGGGTGCACTGCGTGTAGTGGAGACGCGCGCCGGTCTTTTGAGTGCGAGCAAGGTGCGTGATACGGCCGCGCTCGATCCCTACCTGTTCACCCGCGAGGCCTATCGGCAGCTGCGCTGGAGCCGGATCTACGACGGTGAGCCGCCGGCGCCGCAATTCGACGACGACTTCGAGTGATCTGTTCCGGCTTCGCCGGCGGATTTCCGGGCCACGCTACCCGGGACACCTGCCGAGGTTCGCGGTCGCGACGCCTATCGCGGGCCGGAACGGCTGAACCCGCACGCCCCAGCTCGTTCCGAACGCGCAACTAAAGCCTGACACTCCGCCCCGGATTTGGGATAATGCGCCCTTTGGCGGGCTGCCGTCGCGGCATTTCCGGTCGGTTTGTGCAACGATGCGCAAAGCATTGGCGATCCGTCCTCCGCTGACCACACCGAACAGGCACAATGAACAAGCGACACGAAACCGACGACGTCCGCATCCTGAGCATCACCGAGGTTACCCCGCCGGTACAGCTCCACGAGGCGTTTCCGGTAACCCCAAATGCGACCCGCACCATCGTCGGCACGCGCCAGGCGATTCACGACATCCTGACGGGCGACGACGACCGCCTGCTGGTCATCATCGGGCCCTGTTCGATCCACGACCCGAATGCCGCCCTGGAATACGCCGAGCGCTTGAAGGAAGCGCGTACCCGCCTCGGCGAGGATTTGCTGATCGTCATGCGCGTCTATTTCGAGAAGCCGCGCACGACCGTTGGCTGGAAGGGCCTCATCAACGACCCCAATCTGGACGGTAGTTTCCGGATCAACGAGGGCCTGCGCATTGCCCGCAAACTGCTGGTCGACCTGAACGAAATGGGCGTGCCCGCGGCCACCGAGTTTCTCGATCTGGTCAGCCCGCAATACGTCGCCGACTTGGTGAGTTGGGGGGCCATCGGCGCCCGCACGACGGAGAGCCAGGTGCACCGCGAGCTGGCATCCGGCCTGTCCTGTCCGGTGGGGTTCAAGAACGGCACGGATGGCACCCTCAAGGTCGCCGTCGACGCCATCCGTTCCGCATCGCAGCCGCATCACTTTCTGTCTTTGACCAAGCAAGGTCACTCGGCGATCTTCTCGACCGCCGGCAACCGCGACTGTCATATCATCCTGCGCGGCGGCAGGAAGCCGAACTACGACCCCGCCAGTGTCGCCAAGGCCGTCGACGATCTCGCGGCCGCCGGTCTGGATGGCCGCTTGATGATCGACTTCAGTCACGCCAACAGCCTCAAGGATCCGCAGCGCCAAGTGGACGTCGGCGGCGATGTCGGGCGCCAAATCAGCGCCGGTAACCGCGCCATCATCGGCGCCATGATCGAGAGCCACCTGCAAGCGGGTCGTCAGGACGTGCACCCCGGCCACCAGCTCGCCTATGGCCAGAGCATTACCGACGCCTGCATCGGCTGGGACGACAGTGTCCGGCTGTTGGAGACGCTCGCCGCCGCGGTGCGCACGCGTCGTCAGGACCCGGCGAGCAAAGCCGCCTCCTGACCGCGTCGGCGGCAGACGGTTGCACAGAGTCGTCCCTGCCTGACCGCGCAACGACCGCGCCTGCTGGTGTATCATCGGCGCCTTTACGCAACTGGGCAGTGAAGCAGGCCATGTTGGAAATCAATCCCGTCCTCAACAGCATCAAAGACCTCAAGGGCCGCTCCGAGACCCTGAGGGGGTATCTTTGACTACGCCGGCAAACGCGAACGCCTCGAAGAAGTAATCCGCGAGCTGGAGCAACCCAACGTCTGGGACAAACCCGAACGCGCGCAGGAACTGGGTCGCGAACGCGCCCGCCTGGAAGAGATCGTGTTGACCCTCGGCGTCATGGACGACAAGCTGAAAGATGCCGAAGAACTCGTCGTACTCGCGGGTGAAGAAGACGACACCGACACGTTCGATTCGGTTACGGAGGACCTGGACGACCTCGAGAAGCAGGTCGCGGAGCTCGAATTCCGTCGCATGTTTTCCGGGGAAATGGACGCGAACAATGCGTTCCTCGATATTCAGGCCGGTTCCGGCGGCACCGAGGCCCAGGACTGGGCGGAGATACTGTTGCGCATGTACCTGCGCTGGGGCGAGCGCCGCGACTTCAAGACCGAGATCATCGAAGCCTCGCCCGGTGAAGTGGCCGGCATCAAGAGCGCGACGGTGAAGGTCGAGGGCCCGTACGCCTTCGGCTGGTTGCGTACCGAAACCGGCGTGCACCGGTTGGTGCGCAAATCGCCGTTCGATTCGGGAAACCGACGCCATACCTCGTTCGCGGCCGTGTTCGTGTCGCCGGAGATCGACGACAGCTTCGAGGTCGACATCAACCCGGCCGATCTCAAGGTCGACACCTACCGCGCCAGCGGCGCCGGCGGTCAGCACGTCAATCGCACCGAGTCGGCCATCCGTATCACCCACCTGCCGTCCGGCATCGTCGTCGCCTGTCAGAGCGATCGCTCGCAACACAAGAACCGCTCCACGGCCATGAAGCAGCTGGCCGCCAAGCTGTATGAGATGGAAATGCAAAGACGCCGTGCGGACCAGCAGACGGTGGAGGACAGCAAGTCCGACATCGGCTGGGGCCGCCAGATTCGTTCCTACGTGCTGGATCAATCGCGCATAAAAGACCTGCGCACCGGGATCGAAGTCGGCAATACGCAGGCCGTGCTCGACGGCGACCTGGACGAGTTTATCGAGGCGAGCCTCAAAAGTGGGCTCTGATGTTGGTTTAATGATTTTTAACCGCCACGACACCAAGCACGCCAAGAAAGTTTTTTGAACCGCCAAGGCGCAGAGACGCCAAGAAAATTATTGAAAAAAACGCTATAAGTTTTTCAATATTTACACAGGAGTCAGGGAATTATTGCTACAACGATGCAGCGTCATTCCCGCGCATGCGGGAATCCATGGGTTTTAAACCACTGGATTCCCGCATGCGCGGGAATGACGGGATACACAATGGGTAGCCAATATTCCTGACGTTTGTGTAGAACGATTTTCTTGGCGCCTCTACGCCTTGGCGGTTCCAGTATTCCTGTCTTGGCGCCTTGGCGGTTGAATGCATCACGAGCGGATACAACGATGACAGATGAAACGCAGCAGGACGAGCACCGGTTAATCAGCGAGCGCCGCGAGAAACTTAAGCAGTTGCGCGCCGCCGGTGTGGCTTTCCCGAACGACTTCCGCCGCGACGTGGTGGCGGGCGAGCTACACGCCGAGTACGGCGACAAGCCCGCCGAATTCTTTGCGACCGAGACGCGGCGCGTGCGCGTGGCGGGCCGCATGATGGCCAAGCGCATCATGGGCAAGGCCAGCTTCGTCCAGATCCAGGACATGTCCGGGCGCATCCAGCTCTTCCTTGAGCGCGACGCGCTGCCCGAAGGCCTGTATCAGGCGTTCAAGGGCTGGGATGTCGGCGACATCCTCGGCGCCGAGGGTGTGCTGTTCAAGACCAAGACCGGCGAACTGAGCGTCAAGGTCGACCAGCTGCGCCTGCTCACCAAATCGCTGCGTCCGTTGCCCGAAAAATTTCACGGACTCTCCGACCAGGAAACCCGCTATCGGCAACGCTATCTCGATC
>JBAYTM010000110.1:0-6854 GCA_041675685.1 Thiohalobacteraceae bacterium | reverse complement strand
GCGAGGCGATTCTGTACTGGGACGGCTTGCGCCACCACGCCATCGCCACCGAAGGCGGGCACTGCGATTTCGCCCCGCGCACGGACCGCGAGATCGAGCTGCTCGGCTATATGCGCGCCCGCCTCGGCGGCCACGTAAGCTACGAGCGCATCCTGTCCGGCCCAGGACTCTTCAACGTCTATGTATTCCTGCGGGACAGCGGTTACGGCGTCGAACCAAGCAGCGTCACCGAGGCACTACGGACCGGGGACCCCAGCGCAACCATCAGCCGGCTGGCGCTGGCCGGCGAAGATCCGCTGTGTATGGCGGCACTGGATCTCTTCGTCGGCGTGTATGGGGCCGAGGCCGGAAATCTCGCTTTGAAATGCCTGGCGGCAGGCGGGGTCTATATCGGCGGCGGGATCGCGCCGAAGATTTTACCGGCATTGATGGGCGGGGCCTTCATGGAGTCCTTCCTGGACAAGGGTCGCTTCGCGGCGCTGCTGAAGGACATCCCGGTTAGTGTCGCGACCAACCCGCAGACCGCTTTGCTCGGTGCGGCCAACTACGCCCTGAAGGGTTACACCTGATCGCCGTCGCGGCCCCCAGCGTCGCAGTCGCGTCTCACTTCGGTCGCCGCGCATAGGCGGCGTCGAACAAGGCCTCCAGGACCGGGTCCACGCCACGCAGGCGATCGATCACGGCCTTGCACCAATCGAAATACTCCTGGCGACGCTCCAGCGACCAGCCTGCGGGCGGATGGTCCGCCATATCGCGCAGGTTGGCGATCTTGTCGGCCAGTTTCACGCGCTTGGCCTGATCGCTCGCCTGCGCCGCGTGCTCGATCTGCAGCCGTTTGCAATCCGCCTTTGGCAGCCGTTGGTCGTCACTGACGGCCTGCACGATGGCACAAATCGTCGCGCCGAATTCGCGGTGCAGGTCCTCGGGCGTGGTATCGGTGTCTTCCAGGGTATCGTGCAACAGCGCGCCGCAAAGCGTCTCTACATCGCAATGCCGGGCTTCGTTGCACAGAATGGTGGCCAGCGCGATGGGATGATTGATGTAGGGAGGCGCCGACACATCCTTGCGGCGCTGGTCCTTGTGTTTGTGGGCCGCATAGGCCAATGCCTTGAACAACGTCCCAAGATCCGTTTCACTGATCGCCATGATTCAACCCTTCCCCGCCCGACGCCTGAGCACTCCGGCGCGACTTGCCCTGACCTCCGGTTGCGGCCATGATCGTTGACCGCGCGTCCCCGCATCGAGGAGTTTCGTATGACCGACACATTGATGATTTTACCGGCTCGCGAGCCGAGCCGCATGCGCCTGCTGCGGCTCCCGACCGACCTGGAAAGTCAGGAGGCCTATCGACACGTCACCGGGCTGATCGCGAGCATCGAGGAAGAGAACCCGGATTACCGTTGGGAGGATATCAGCGCGCTGCTCGAGGACCACGGCTTTGAAATCCTGGACTTCATCCTGGGTCCGTCGTTGGATTGAGCGCGCCCGTCGCATCAGATCCATTCGCCCACCGGGCGGCACGGTGGGTGGACCCTGCCGGTACCGCGCGCGTCGCGACTTGAGCGTTTTTCGGCGCTTATAGCGGGCAAAGCAGGCACTGAAAAATACTGGATTTTTCGCGGCGGTCGGGTAGACTCATTTTCATTGCACTTAAGGTTAGGTCATTTCAGAAGTTCCCGGTCGTATCTCCTGCAAGTTTCCTTCCGTAATATGCAATAGAAAACCACGTTATTGATTTTCGTTCGAGGTAAGTTACATGGCTACTGGTACTGTCAAATGGTTCAACGAATCGAAGGGCTTCGGCTTCATCGCTCCTTCCGACGGCAGCGCTGACGTGTTCGTTCACTTCTCAGCAATCGAAGGCAAGGGCTTCAAGACCCTGGCCGAAGGCCAAGCAGTAAGCTACGAGGTTGAGAAGGGTCCGAAGGGCCTGCAGGCGACCCACGTGAATGTTCAGAGCTGACCAACACTGACATCCGTAACTGAAAACCCCGCAGCCAACCTGCGGGGTTTTCTTTTTTCCGGCAGTCCGCGGCAGCCGCAGGCGATGCGGTGCCGAGAGCTCATTCCTGGGGTTCCGGCTCGGGCCGTGCCGAGGATGCGAGCGCGTTGTCGGGAGAGTCGATCAGCAACTGTTTCGATCGGCGCGGGAGACGTTTGATCTCGGCCTCCCTTCGGCTCGCCGAACTGCGCGTATGCCCGCCTTCCAGATAGACCAGCGGACCCGGCGTGCGTCCGCGGAAATATTTGGCGCCGCGCCGGCTGGCATGCTGCGCCTGCCGGCGTTCGATATCGGTCGTGATGCCGGTGTAGAGCGAATCGTCCGAGCACAGAATCATGTAGACGTGCCAGTTCATAGTCACGCTTCCCGCCGGTACGGTGGCGCTGGCACCAGCTCCCGAAACCCACCAGGAACGCCTCGACGCGCCCTGACACGCTAACCGCCCTCGGCGATTCGTAGGGTGCGTCGGCGCAGCGACGCACCAAGTGCGCTCGCCCGCAGTCGTGGCGCTGGTGCGTCAAGCTGCGCTTCGACGCACCCTACCCCACCAACCCAACGCCGCCCGCCTCCGGCCGACGCGGCCACTCACCAATCGGTACGTGCCTGCGAGCGGTAGTGCGGGCCCTTGCCCTTGGTTGCCGGACGGGTGCTCGACGCGGTGTCGCCGGCGCGGCGCGGCCCACGCACTTGCGTCGTGCCCTCGCTTCGACTGCTCGCACCGTAGGGGCTGCCGGTCGCCTTTTTGGCAAAGGCCGGACGCCCGTCGGTACGTGGGCCGCGACCCTGTGGCGGACGCGCGCTGTAGTTACGCTTGGCGCCCGTGGCGGGACGTCCGGCGCCGCGACCCGGCTCCGGCCGGCTCGGTTCGAGGCCATCGACCACGGCCCGATCCAGGCGCCGACCGGTCAGGCGTTCGATGCCGACCAGCTTGCGCCAGTCGTCCGGTCCAATCAGCGAAACCGCCATACCGGTGGCACCGCCGCGCCCGGTACGGCCGATGCGATGAATATAATCTTCGGCGACCATCGGCAGGTCGAAGTTGATGACGTGACTGAGGCCTTTGATGTCGAGTCCGCGCGCGGCGACGTCGGTGGCGATCAGCAAGCGCACCTGACCGCGACGCACGCGCTCGACGGTGCGGCGGCGCGCGCCCTGGTTCATGTCGCCGTGCAGCGCGGCGCTGGCGTGGCCCTGCTCGCTCAGTTGCTTTGCGAGTTCATCGGCGCCGCGTTTGGTGGCCGTGAAGATGAGCGCCTGTGACAGCGTCTCGTGGCCGAGGTAATGCGCCAGCAAACGATGCTTGTGACCGATGTTGTCCGCTTGGTGCACGCGCTGTTCGATCGACGCATGGCGTTCATGGTTGTCGGCCAGCTGCACCCGCGCCGGGTCTTTCAGCAACGCCTTGGCGATGCTCATGACGCGCCCTTCGAAGGTCGCCGAAAATAGCAGGGTCTGGCGCGTCGCCGGAGTCGCCGCCGCAATATCGCGCACCGCATCGACGAATCCGAGATCGAGCATGCGATCAGCCTCGTCCAGCACCAGGATCTCCAGGCGCGAGAAATCGACGCGACCGCGTTCCATGTGATCCATCAGGCGGCCGGGCGTCGCGACCAGCAGATCCAGGTTTTGCTGTAGCAGTTTCATTTGCGGCGGGTAGGGCATGCCACCGACCACGCTGCCGTTGGTGAAGCGGCAGAACTTGCCGAACTGGCGGATATTCTCGTTGACCTGGGTGGCCAGTTCCCGGGTCGGCGTAAGTATCAGCACGCGCGGACCGCGACCGGGCAACGTCGGCGCCGTCAACAGGCGCTGCAGGGCCGGCAATACGAAGGCGGCGGTCTTGCCGGTACCGTTCTGGGCCGAAGCCATCAGGTCTCGTCCCGCCTGCACCAGCGGAATCGCCTGGCGTTGGATGTCGGTCGGCGCGGTGAAACCGCTCGCCTGGATGGCGCGCAGAAGATGTTCATGCAAGTTCAAGAGTTCAAAAGACACAATAGTCACCCGCCTGCCAGCCGGGGCTGTACAGGTTCGTCAGGATTGAAAAAACGAACGTCGGCGGAATTGCGCGGGGCAATCGCGGCACCTGGTTCAGTTAAGGGCTGCTGCGGCGAAGCGATGCAGCCCGCACGTTCTAACCAGGAAACCAGCGATGGAACTACAGGAAAGGTCAGGAACGGCTTGATCCTCCATCGGGAGGAGTCGCGCACTATACGCAGTCGTTGCCGGAAACACCAGCATGCCGGCTCGCCGATCGCCGGCCTGCACCACATGCGCCGTTTAGCGTTGTCCCGGGGCCGTGTCCGCGGCGGGGCCGGGCGCGGACACAGCGCCGCCGTGCTGCATGACCGGTTCGGGTCCCGGATAGGACGCGCACCCATTGCCCTGCGCACGCCAATGCACGGCGCGGTCCGCCTCATCGACGATGAAGCTGAACTCACAGAAGTATTCAAAGTAGTCCGGCGGAAAATGCATGCCGGGCGAGACCCATACATGCGTCGCGCCTTCGGCGGAACGGTAGGTATGGATCACATCGGGGCTCACATAGCCCGGGCGCATCCCGCGTTCCGACCACACCCAGGTAAAGGCCCGCGTGCCGTCGCCGAGGTCGCGTTCGATGTAGTTGTAGCCGAAATGCGCACGGAGGCGCTCGAGGTCCCAACCGAGATAGCCGTCCATGTCGCGCTGAAACTGCTCGAGCGAGGCGCAGCCGCCCAAAAGCAGCGCCAAAGCCGAGCCAAGGATCATCCTGTACATAACTATCTGCGACCGTCGCAACCGGACAAAGATTCCGTTCGATAACCCAAGCTTATGCCGTGGTGTGACCGGCATGCGACCCAGGCGGTTTTCATAATTCGATTGAAGGCCCCTGCGCTTACCTGATAAGGGTCAATCGGCTTACTATGCTGTTTTAACTTTAGAATGCCGTTAAAAATAACTCGTTATTTACTGTAATATATATGTATTTTCTGAATGATCACTGATAGTCGCTACATCTATATCGAAAATCGGAACGGCGGCCGGATCCCCGCCGATCCACACAAACGGGGCCGAACGTTTTGCCGGCAGTCTGGCAACCTATAGCGCCGACCGTCGTCCGCGGTACTCGAGCGCCCTGGAGCCCTTCTCCATCGACGGCACAAAGTGGCTCCGCCGCGCATTCCCAGTTGCGCCTCCACGGGCTGGTACAGCAATTCGAAATGGCGGGGCCGCACGCGGTTTGCGACTCGCTCGCCAAGGCCTCGTGACGGCCAGGCCAGCCGACCAAGTATCCGCTCACTCACCCTTCGGACACGATTCCGACCCGCAATACACCAACGGCGCGCTGCAGCGCCGACAGAGATAGGCACCCTCCCCGCGGCGGACCTTGTTGTGGCGCCGCGCACCGAGCTGATGCTGGGTACAGGCGCAGCGGTAGGCGAAGCTGCTGTGCCGGCGTTGCGGTATACCGGTCAGATCCAGGCGGCTGGTCGCGCGTGGCTCTGCGCCCAGCGCCGTCGCGACGGCACGCCACTCCGGCCCGTGCGGTCGTACATTGCGCAATCCATACAGCAGATCGGTCACGTAATGTGCGACCTCGTGCGGCACCGTCTGTGCCAGTCCTTCATCGAAATGTTTGGCCAATATATAAGGGTTGTAACGTATCAGCCGTGTGCCGCGCTGGACGCGGTACATCCCGGCCGCGCGGCCCCGCAGATCGAAGTGCACCGGAATGACTCCGAAGCTGCGCGCATAGATCGCCTCGGCGTTCAGGAGACAGGCGTGCGTGGCGCGGACGACCAGGGAGCGCTGGGTTGCGGAGATGGGTTGGACAGTCATCTGGTATCGCCGGCTGATGAAAAACGTGATCCGGGATGCGGCGCGAGGCGGGAACGGGCGAAAAAGTGGAGTGTACAGGTAGCCCGCTCCCAGCGCCGCCATGCGCCCCTCCGCGCGTCTTTTACAACCTGCTAGGGGACGCGCTCCGGGAACATCTGGATATACTCAGTCGCATCGAAGAACGCCTCCAACGAACCGATTCGCCCAGCATGAATCTTTGCCCATAGCACGACGGCATAGTGCGTGACGACGTTGATGCGGATTTTGAAGTCCAGGATCGCACAGACTTCGGCCCCGTCTACGAAGATGCGGCGCCGGTCGATGCCGTCGAGGATCTGACCCACGCGGCTGACGTCCAGCACGAAGACATCGGCGTTGCTATGGCTGTTCACGGGGCTGCAATAATAAAAGTTGTCGTCGGCCAACGTTCCGCGCATGCGCTCGAAGTCGCGCGCTGCGAAGGCGTCGAGGTAAGCGTTGAAGACGGCTTCGGGACTTGCGTCGGTCATAGCGCGTTCTCGTTCCTGGTTGTTGGCGTATCGATGCGCGCAGCGATCATCGCGATCCCGCCGCGCGCGGTCTACGCAAGCGCCTCGACGGAGTAGCGGACCCATAGATGATGTTCCGCGCCGGGCGCCAGGTCGACCTGGTCGGCGTCGGCGTTGGTGCTCTCGACGCACAGCATATGAAGGTAACCGTTTTCGCCCAGATCGCCCATCCGGGCGGCCTTGTCGACCCAGGGATTCCAGACCACGCTCGAGGCACTGCCCTTCTTTGTAATGCGAATGCGGCGCGCGAGTACCGGGTCTTCGATCACGCAGTCCGCCGTCGATTCCAAATAGATGCGATCCACCTCGCTGGAGACGGTCACGGGCCCGGCCTGTCGTTCCTGTTTGCCACCCTCGACCTTGTCGAGGTACGGGCAGCCATCCAGACCCTGAACGCTCACCTCACGGACATCGCCGACCTGGAAATAGGTATGCAGGGCGTCGCCGATCCGGATCGGCATTTGACCGAGGTTGCGCGTGACCAAATC
>JBAYTM010000109.1:0-6882 GCA_041675685.1 Thiohalobacteraceae bacterium | reverse complement strand
GCATCGAACGTATCCGCTACACCACCTCGCACCCGCTGGAGATGAGCGACAGCCTGATTCAGGTCTACGCCGAGGTGCCGCAATTGGCCGGTCATCTGCATCTGCCGGTACAGAGCGGATCGGACCGTATCCTGGCGTTGATGAA
The DNA here is from genome assembly GCA_041675685.1 of Thiohalobacteraceae bacterium. GTDB lineage: Bacteria > Pseudomonadota > Gammaproteobacteria > Thiohalobacterales > Thiohalobacteraceae > JAHJQQ01. The sequence continues at coordinate 6,737 of JBAYTM010000109.1, read as the reverse complement.
GCGCAAACATACGGTGCTCGAGTACAAGGCCATCATCCGCCGCTTGCGCGAGGTACGACCGGATCTGAGTTTGTCGTCGGACTTCATCATCGGTTTTCCGGGCGAAAGCGCCGAGGACTTCGAGGCGACCATGCGCCTGATCGAGGAGATCCGTTTCGATCAGTCCTTCAGCTTCATCTACAGTCCGCGGCCCGGTACGCCGGCGGCGGCCCTGCCGGATGACGTGAGTCTCGAGGAGAAAAAGGCCCGCCTGGCCCGCTTGCAGGCCCGCATCAACGCCTTTGCAACCGAGTACAGCCAAGCCATGGTCGGCAGCGTGCAGCGCGTGCTGGTCGACCGGCCTTCACGCAAGGACGCGCAGGAGATCGCCGGCCGTACCGAGAACAACCGGGTCGTCAATTTCGCCGGCGACGCCGCGCTCATCGGCCGTTTCGTGAAGGTGCGTATCACCGGGGCGATGCCGAATTCCCTGCGTGGCGAACTGCTCGGCCTGGACGAGGCGGAAGTCGCAAGCCGCGCCGTCAGCTGGGCCTGATCGGACCACGCGATCCCTTTCTATCTCTCTCACCGCCACAAACGTCCTTTGGATCCCAAACCCGCCGCTTTCGATCTGTTGCTCGAACCCGCCGACAACCGCCGGCTGGCCAGCCTGTGCGGACAGTTCGATCAGAATCTGCGTCACATCGAACGCCGTCTCGGCGTCGAGATCAATAACCGCGGCAATCACTTTCAGGTCATCGGCGATACGCGCGCGGCGCAGCTCGCGGGTCGCGTGCTCGAAGCCCTGTATGTCGATACCGGTGCGGGCACTGTGACGGCGGAACAGGTGCATCTGCATTTGCAGCAGGCGGATGCGGAAGCGGCGGCGGTCGCGGCAAGTGCCGAATCCGCCGCGCCGGAAGTGGCGATTCAGACCCGACACGGACAGATCCGCGGGCGCGGTCCGAATCAGAAACGTTATCTCGCCGCCATCCTCGACTACGATTTGAATTTCGGCGTTGGTCCCGCCGGCACCGGCAAGACCTACCTCGCGGTGGCCACCGCGGTACAGGCGCTGGAGCGTGAGCAGGTCGCGCGGATCGTGCTGGTGCGTCCGGCCGTCGAGGCCGGCGAGCGACTCGGCTTCCTGCCGGGCGATATGGCGCAAAAGGTCGATCCCTATCTGCGGCCCCTGTACGACGCGCTGTATGAAATGCTCGGCTTCGAGCGGGTGTCCAAACTCATCGAACGCCAGATCATCGAGGTCGCGCCCTTGGCGTTCATGCGCGGGCGCACCCTCAACGAATCCTTCATCATTCTGGACGAGGCTCAGAACACCACGGTCGAGCAGATGAAGATGTTTCTGACCCGCATCGGCTTCGGGTCCACAGCGGTGGTCACGGGCGATGTCACCCAGATCGATCTGCCGCGCGGAGCCCAGTCCGGCCTGCGCCACGTCATCGAAGTCCTGAAGGACGTCGAGGGCGTGAGCTTCACCTTCTTCAACGCCCACGACGTTGTGCGTCACCCGCTGGTGCAGCGCATCGTCACGGCTTATGACGCCTACGAAAAGATCGCCGGCAAGTCCGGCGGCAAGGAAGGGGCCCCGCCCAGTGAGCGCTGAGTCCGCACGACAATCGCTGCGGCTGTATCTCGACGTGCAACGCAACAGCCGTGCGCGCGGGCTGCCGAGCGATGGGCAGCTGCGCACCTGGGCCCGCGCCGCGCTGGACGGTATGAGCGGAATGCAGGAATTGACGCTGCGCCTGGTGGACGCCGCAGAGAGCGCGAAGCTGAATACGGCATTCCGGCATAAGACCGGACCGACCAATGTGCTGTCGTTTCCGTTCAGCGCACCACCCGGTGTCAAGACGCACCTGTTGGGAGACCTGGTGATCTGTGTGCCGGTGGTGCGCCGCGAGGCGGAGCAACAGCATAAGGACAGGGCCGCGCACTGGGCGCATATGGTCGTGCACGGCGTGTTACATCTGCGCGGTTACGACCATATCCGCCATGCGGACGCGCAGGCGATGGAGAAGCTTGAAACCAAAATCTTGGCCCGGTTAGGCTACGCTGATCCTTATTAGCGCAGGTGCTAGGGCCGAGGGAAGGGCTCTGCACCGAATCGAATCATCTTGCCCTGTAGATAGAGACCCGTTAGAGCGACCCTATGGAAGACCGACCTAGTAACTCACTTACATCCAGCCGTTCCTGGTTCGAGCGCTTGGGCAATGTCCTGATGCGCGAACCCAAGGACCGCGAACAGCTGGTGGAACTGTTGCGCGATGCGCAGCAGCGCAACCTGCTCGATGCCGACGCACTGGACATGATCGAAAGCGTCCTGCAGGTATCCGAGATGCAGGTCCGCGATATCATGATCCCTCGCGCGCAGATGGCGGTCGTCAGCCGGGACCTGTCGGCCGAAGCGATATTATCCGTCGTCATCGAGGAAGGTCATTCGCGTTTTCCCGTAATCAGCGACAACCGCGATGAAGTTGTCGGCATCCTGCTCGCCAAGGACCTGCTGCGTTACCGCTTCGACGGCGGCACCAGTTTCGACATCAAGGACGTCATGCGTCCGGCGGTGTTTATCCCCGAAAGCAAGCGTCTCAACGTGCTGCTCAAGGAGTTCCGCGTCAATCGCAATCATCTCGCCATCGTCGTCGACGAATACGGCGGTGTGGCCGGTATGGTGACGATCGAGGACGTGCTCGAGCAGATCGTCGGCGAGATTGAAGACGAGCATGACATCGACGACGACATCTTCATCCGCAAGCGTAGCGATACCAGCTACATCCTCAAGGCGCTGACGCCCATCGAGGACTTCAACGAATATTTCGGCGCCGATTTCAGCGACGAAGAGTTCGACACCCTGGGCGGTCTCCTGACCCGGGCCTTCGGTCATATGCCCAAACGCGGCGAGAGCGTCACCCTCGGGCGCTTCGAGTTCGACGTGCTGCGCGCGGACAAGCGTCGGTTGCACATCGTCGCATTGCGCCTGTTGTCGCTGCCGCCGACGGAGGCCTCCGCAGATGCGGCCGAGTAGATCTGCGACCTGGCAAAGGTCGGTAGTTGCGCAGCAGGGAGGACGTCACCGTATCGGACTGCCGCGCCCGCTGTGTCGGTTGGCATGAACTCCACCGAGTCGGGAGCCGGTGCGCCGGCTGCACTGCCGCACGTTCGCACGCTCCCCGAGTTCCTGAGTCTTGCAATCGCCTTCGGCGCCGGGGCGCTGGTGCCGCTGGCCTTCGCGCCCTTCGGATACTTTCCCCTGGCGATCCTGGCGCTGGTGTTGTTGTTCCTGCTGTTGCCGGGACTGACGCCGGGCACGGCCTGGCGCGTGGGGATGCTGTTCGGCCTCGGCATGTTCGGCGTCGGCGTCAATTGGATTTATATCAGCATCCATTACTTCGGCCATTCGCCGCTGCCGGCCGCCATCGGCGTCATGCTGTTGCTGGTATTGTTCTTGAGCCTCTTTCCGGCGGCGCTCGCCTGGCTCTGTGCGCGCTTGGGAATCCGCGGACGGGTATCCCGCCACGAGTCTGCGATCTGGCTGCTGTTCCTGCCGGCGGGCTGGACGCTGCTCGAGTGGCTGCGCAGTTGGTTGTTCACCGGTTTTCCCTGGCTGAATATCGGCTATACGCAGATCGACGCGCCGCTCGCAGGTTATGCGCCGCTGCTGGGCGTCTATGGCGTCGGCTGGTTGGTGGTGCTGAGCGCTGGCCTGATCGCCTGGGGCCTGCGCGGCGCCGCGCGCGCGCGCTGGCTGGCGCCGGTGCTGTTGGTAGCCCTGTGGTCAGGCGGCGAGGCCCTGCAGCGGGTGCAATGGGCGCAGCCATCCGGCCCCCCGCTGCGCGTGAGTCTGGTGCAGGGCAACATCCCGCAGGACGATAAATGGGAACCGGACCAGCAGCGCGCGACGCTCGAGAAGTATCTGGGGCTGACGCGTGCCGAATGGTATCCGCAGGATCGACCCAAGAGCGATCTGGTGATCTGGCCCGAGACCGCGGTGCCGGCCTTCTACCATCAGGTCGAGGAAGACTTTCTGGCACCCCTGAGTGCGGAGGCGCGCCGGGTGGGGAGCGACCTGCTGACCGGCATCCCGGTGCTGGACCGGGACAAGTGGGAGTACTACAACGCCGTTATCGGCCTGGGCGCGGAAGAGGGCGCCTACTATAAGCATCACCTGGTGCCCTTCGGCGAATACCTGCCATTGCGCAGCCTGTTCGGATCGCTCCTGCAGGTGATGCCCTTGCCGGTCGCCGATTTCAGTTCCGGCGGCCTGGATCAGCCGCTGCTCGAGGCCGCCGGCTATCCGGTCGGCGTGTCGATCTGTTACGAAATCGTCTTCGGCGAAGAGATGATCACCCAGCTGCCGCAGGCCGCCTTCCTGGTCAACGTCAGCAACGATGCCTGGTTCGGCGAGTCCCTGGCCCCGCACCAGCACCTGGAGATGGCCCGCATGCGCGCGCTCGAAACCGGCCGCTTCCTGCTGCGCGCCACCAACACCGGCATCAGCGCCATCATCGGCCCGGACGGAAAACTGCGCGAGCGCGGACCACAATTCGAAACCCTCGTCGTACGCGGCGAGATTGAACCGCGTAGCGGCGCGACCCCTTATGTGCGCTGGGGCAACTGGCCGGTGGTGATCGCTGCGACGCTGGTTATCGCGCTATCGCTTGTGTGGCGCGGAACAAAAATTTAACCACGAAGGACGCGAAGGCGCGCAAAGCGAATACTTAGGGAGACACTGGTTAGTCGTCATGCCGGCGGAGGCGGGCACCCAGGTGCTGATTCCTCTGGATTACTTGCTGCGCTTGTCCAGCCGCCCGCGGGGCGCAGGCGGATCCAAGCAAAAACCTGTTTGCTTGCATAATTCCCGCCTTCGCTCTTCGCCCTTCGCCCTTCGGGCTGCCCTGCGGACGTGCAACCTGCCGCGCGCTTCTGTCCAGCATGTCCTGTCTTCATAATGGGTTCTTCGCGCGCCTTCGCGTCCTTAGCGGTTAAAGTTTTCATTTCTTATCACCAAACTCGCCCATGCTCAGCTATCGTCATATCTATCATGCGGGAAATTTTGCCGACGTCTTCAAGCACGTCGTGCTGGTGCAGTTGTTCGCGGCACTGGCGCGCAAGGAGGCCGGCTGTTTCGTGCTCGATACACACGCCGGGATCGGCCGTTACGATTTGACTGGCGCCGAGGCGCAAAAGAATCGCGAATACGCCGATGGCGTGCTGCGCCTGGCCGATTGCGCGGACGCGCCCGCGGCCGTGCGTGACTATCTGGCGCTGGTTGCCGCCGAAAACACCGGGTGTGCGGAGTTCAAATTTTACCCAGGGTCACCGCGATTGGTCCGCGCCCTGCTGCGGCCGCAAGACCGGTTGGTGCTGACCGAACTGCATAAAACGGATCACGCGGCGTTGCGGCAACTGTTCGCCGGTGACCGCCAGGTCGCCGTGCATCTGCAGGACGCTTATCAGGGGCTCAAGGCGTTCCTGCCGCCCAAGGAAAAGCGCGGTTTGGTGTTGATCGATCCGCCTTACGAGCGCAAGGACGAGTATCAGCGGGTCACGGCAAGTCTGCAGTTGGCGCACCGGCGTTGGCCGACCGGCGTCTATGCGCTCTGGTACCCGGTGATGTCGCGCTCGCTGGTCGCGCGTCTGCACGCCGGAGTCCAGGCGACCGGCATTGCGCGGATACTGCGCGTGGAGCTTTGCGTGGAAGAGCCGAGCGATCGTACGCGGTTCGCCGGCAGCGGGCTGTTGATCGTCAATCCGCCCTGGCCGTTGCAGGACGAGCTTGCTGCATTATTGCCCTGGCTGTGGCGTTGCCTGGCGCCCGAAGGGCGCGGCGGGACGTCGATCGACTGGTTGGTGCCGGAGTGATCGCTGCGGCGGGAGCGTGCCCATGCCGCAGCGATCAGAGGTCTCATTGTTCCCCGTCGGTACCCTTCGTGAATTGCTTGAACTGCACCTGGTCGTTCATGAATTGCACGGTGATGGTGACGTCCCCCGATGTCCAGGTCGACGACCCGCCGCTGAAGGTGCCGAGGCTGGCGCTGGATGATTCGTCGGGGCGGCCGAGGAGGTCTTCGACTTCCGCCTGGGTCATGCCGTTGACGATCTTCTGAAAATTTTCCTGGTTGACGGGTGAACCGCAGGCGACCAGCAACAGGGACAAAAGCGCCGCGGTGGCAAGCGCAAAATGACGGGCGAATCGGGGCATGACCTTTCCTCAGACGTTGAACCGCCCACAGTGTAGGGGAAAACCGGGTGGCGCGGAACGTCGGACGCGGTCAATCGCGAAGCGCGGCCTCCATCTGTGCGGCCGCGACCGGCTGTAGCAGGACGGCGTGCAGCGGCAATATTTCGTTGAGCTTGTCGACGTACTGGCGTTCGCTCTTGTCGACCATCAGGATCACGCGCGCCCGCGGTGCGTACTTCTGGAGGCTGAACAAGAGCACGTCGAGGTTGCTGATGTTTACGCCGGCGTAGTTGTTGCCGTAGCCGTAGAAGAACTCCGCCACCACGACGTCCGGCGGCCGGGTCTTGAGTTCGGCCATGGCCTTGCGCGTCGAGGACAGCTTGGTCTCGTCGAAACCCAGGCGCGCGTACAGTTCTGCGAGGTCCGGATGGGTCGGCGATTCGACGACCGAGAACAGTTTGCGACGCGACACCTGGGTTTATTGCCGCGCCATTACGGTGCCGTCGCCGCCTGCGTTGCGCGCGATGCTGCGAACGAAATCCGCCGCCACGTGTTG
>JBAYTM010000108.1:0-6888 GCA_041675685.1 Thiohalobacteraceae bacterium | reverse complement strand
GGCACTTTCGCGGAGAAGACACATGGCGAGCATCGTTATCAAAGATCTACCCGTAAATATCGAACTTGACCGGCAGGCCATGCGCGCCATCAGTGGCGGCCAGGCCACGCTACGACCGGGATCGTCTGGCTACCGGTCGAGCTTCTTTCAGAACCCTTTGACCCTCGACGCGCCGAAGTTGCTGGGGCCGATCTTCGGCACAGGCACCGACTGGAATCCGTGAAGCCGCCGGCGCCCTGTTGAAAAGCCGCACCACGCCGGTTCGAAATCCGCTAATGAAAAGGCGGAGGCCCGTAGGCCTCCGCCGGATTTGCCGCGAACGGCTCGCTCCCCGGACATTCTTACAGCGGGGACGGCGCCGGTCAGACGACCGCGGTAAAGGCCGAGGCGATCACGTTGGTGGTGTCGAGATCGACCAGCGTCAGCGGGTCATTGTCCATCTGGACCAATGAAGGCGCATTCACCGGCGCGTTCACCGCCGTCGTGGCGCTGAGTATCCCGCCGCCGGCAACCGCCTGGTTGGCATTCTGGCCGCCGACATAGCCGAAGTTGGAGCCGCCGCGCACGGCGGACAGTTCTTCGCGGGCCAGTTCTTTGCTGCTTTCGAGATCTTGAATCATCATCGTCAGTACTCCTTCAGTGCAGTTCGTGGATACGTGTCGATCAGTGGCGTCCGTAGACGTCGGGCAGCCCGGGCCTCAGAACACGAGGGTTCCGACCGAGGCCAGAACGTTGGTGGTGTCGATGTCGACCAGGGTCGCGGGGTCGTTGTCCATCTGGACCAGCACCGGCGCATTCACCGGCGCATTCACCGCAGTGGTCGGGCTCAGGATGCCGCCGCCGGCGACCAGTTGGTTGGCCTGCTGGCCGCCGACATAACCGACGTTGAAACCGCCGCGCACGGCGGCCAGCTCATCGCGGGCCAGTTCTTTGCTGCTTTCCAGGTCTTTGATCATCATGTTCAGTACTCCTTCGAGTCGGGTGTAGGTGGTCGGTTCGTTGCGTCGAGCACTAATGTTTCTGCTCGGGAGGCGTTATTGCAGCGGCCGTGCCAGTTCCGTACAGGCCGCGAATCGGTTTGCTTATCCAATTGATCGTACGTCGAATAAATTATTTTTCAGCCGCGTTTGGAAAATCCGCCATGGGCTACGCATGCGGAATTTGTACGGCTGCGCCCAACAGCGTTTCGGTGAATGTTGGGCGGATAAAACAGGCCTGCGCGCTCGTGCGTCGGTCGCACAAAACAATTCGGGCTTGCACGAGCCAAAAAAAACGGAGGTCCGAAGACCTCCGTTCGATACCGAGGGGTTTCCCCGGCGGGTGATCAGCTGGCGATCAGCGTGCCCAGCGAAGCCACCACGTTGTTGGTGTCGATGTCCACCAGGGTGAAGGGATCGTTGTCCTGCTGAACCAAGGTCGGCGCATTCACCGGCGCATTGACGGCCGTGGTTGGGCTAAGGATGCCGCCGCCGGCGACCAGCTGGTTGGCCTGCTGGCCACCGACATAACCGAAGTTGGAACCGCCACGCACGGCGGACAGTTCTTCACGGGCCAGCTCTTTGCTGCTTTCGAGATCTTTGATCATCATGGTCGTAACTCCTGAAGTTGAGGGTTGTCGTCGTCTGGATCTACATCGCGTGTACCGTCGTGGTTCACGGTTGTGGCTATTGCAGCGCGCGTGCCAGCTATTCGGCTCGAACCCTCCGACGAATGCAACATGCTGTTTCGGAAACGCGAATTCCATATCACGGCATTAAGAGGCGGCACGCCATCACCAGCGTCGTCCGCTTGGACGTTGGATTGCCACCAACGGAATCCTGGTCAGTGTTTGTCACGCAGCTACAGAGGCCGCACAGCGGCTGCAGTGTGCCCATTTTCGCAACGCGGCAGCGCTAGGAGTGATAGCCGTTAGCGGTGTCTTATACGGGCCGCAACTAAATGGCGCGAAACAGCCTAAAGCGGACCTGGAGAAACGCCCGACACTGGGATTTCATAACAGCCGGGAGCGGCCAGAAGCGGTACAAGTTGGCAATCGTAAATTCTGTATGTTGAAGTCAAGGCGGCGTTCAACGACCAAGCTCACCTGCGCTGCCGGCTTTGCGGCGGCGTCAGGTGCAGCGCTTGGTTCGGCCTCTAGCCGAGATGGTGCGAGAGCCGCAGCGCCAGACCGGCCAACGCGCGCACGGGATTCGCGGCGGTGCTGACGGGGAGCACGGACATGTCGCAGACGTAGAGTCCGGTGGTGCCGTGGACTTTCAGGTTCTCGTCAACAACGGAACGAGAATTGAATGCCGCGTTGCGATTGGCCTTCCACGGCATCCGCAGCGTGCCACAAGCGTGGTGGACCGTCCCCCAGCCGAACGGCCATTGCTCGCCGGGGTAACCGCCGTAGTGTCCCGTCAGTACCTGCACGTCGTTGAACTCGTTGAAGATGCGATCCCGCGTTTGGTTCAGCAGTGTCATGAAGTCGGCGGTGTTCTTCTGCCAGCCGGCCACGGACGGGAAGCGCGAGTTGAGTAGGTCGTCGAGATCGGCAAACCGCTTGAAACTGATGTACGGCGTGTACCCGTCGTTGGCGTGCGAGTGGATGCCGTTCTGGTCGTCCAGGCAGTTGGCGAAGCTGAACTTGATGTCCACCCGCGTGCGGGTCGGGTCGTGAGCCGTGAGACCCGCCGACGGGTCGTTGTTCCGCAAGTGCCAGTACTCGTGGTTGACGTTCATCTCGATGTTGAATGGGTACTGGACGTGGCCGTCAGCGTCGAGTTTTCCCTTGGAATAGAAGATTATCTTCGCGTGATCGTGGGGTGAGATGTCGATGCTGGGGTTGCCCACGGAGGTGACGTACGCCTGGGACTCCGCCGACACGGGGTGATCCGTCAGGCCGAAGCCCACCAGTTGCTTGATGTCGGCCGGCAGCGTGTGGAACACGGAGGACCGGTTAATCAACTTCGGGCTTTCCGTCGAGCCGGCCGCGATGACCACCTTCTGCGTGTAAAAACTCCGCTGTTCCCCCGTCACCGTGTTGGTCGTCTTCACCTCGTACCAGTCGTGGGGCACCGTGTCGACGGCTTCGACGAAGCTGTTCAACTTGACGAACAGCCCGCTGCCGTTGAGGTCGAGTTCGGGACGGGTCAGCCCGGTCTGGTTGATGAGAAGTTCGGCCGTATTGAAAACGCCCGTGGGCTCCACGAAGAACTTGTCCGCCGGCGTGCCGTCCGCCAGCAGGTAAGGCTGGTGCAGCGCCCGGGGCGTCTCGTGGATGGCGAAATCGTTCGCGATCGAGCTGTTGCGGAAGTGGGCGACGAGCTCGCGGGCCTTGCTGCCCAACGTCAACGACTCGTTCATCCGCTCGCCGGCGAGCTTCAGGTAATTGTCCTTCAAGTCTGCCGCGATCGTGGCGGGGAAGAAGTCCAGTTCCCAGTCCTGCGGCTGCGGGATGAGACCGGACCAGAAGATAGACCGGCCGCCGAACACGAGTTGCGGCTTGCCGCCGATCAACTGCTGGTGCGTGGCCGTCTGCAGGAAGTTGTCCGCGCCGAAATGCTCCGCCACCGCGCTGTTCGGGATGCGGCTGATGTTGTAGACGTGGGTCGGGTAGACGAACGAGCCGACGTCCACGACGAGGATGCGTTTCCCCGGATTGCGGTCGGCCAAGTCGTCCGCCACGATCCCGCCGCCGACCCCCGAGCCGATCACGATGTAGTCGAAGTCCGGGTTTGGGCCGTCGTAGTCCCGAATCAGGCGGGTATGCGCTTCACTTCTCTGGGAGACCAGGTTTGCATAGTTGTCCTGAAAAGCCATGTGCGTTCCTCCTTGATTCCCGCTACTTCAGTCGAGGACGCCCGCCGCCGAACGACCCACATAAGGGGCGCCGTGGTAACTGCGTCCCAGCGAGCGAGAGCGAGCGTACTTGATGTGATTGTTAGAGTGCATTTTAGGAGCTACGCCTCTATCCCCTTATAGATTAGCCACAGGATAAGCATAAACATGACGCCCATCGTCCCAACGATATTATTCCTTGGAGCGGCACCTTGGCTGTAAATTATTTTCATAAATGTCGCCCATGGCGTCTGATTCCGGACCGCTAGCCTGCTGTCGTATTAAGGCGGGCCGCATACGGAGCCCGGCCACAAGCGGTCAGTGGATAGGAGATGCCTGACGCAAGTTGCGGCCGGGCGCTCGCTGTCAGCCAACCACGCCGGTGCCGGCCGAGGCGATGATGTTGTTGGTATCCAGATCCAGACCGACGACCGGATCGATGTCCAGGTTGATCAGGACCGGCACATTGACCGGCACGTTCACGGCCGTGACGGGGCTGAGTATGCCGCCGCCACCGACCAATTGATTGCCGGCCTGTCCGCCCAGCATTCCGAAGTTGAAGCCGCCGGCAGTCGCCTGCATGGCGTCCGCCGCCAGTTCCGTTTCGCGTTCAAGGTCTTTGATCGTGAGATGGGTCATTGGGTGTCTCCTTGATTGAGTAAATGAACAATGAATCTGATTCACCTGCGCCGCTTCGATACCATGTCCGATCGGGGCGTTCAGTCCGAAGTTGCGCACATTCTCCGTGCGTCGGGACCGACTGAGCAGGACTCATGCCAGTCGCTGCGTCGCCGTTGCGCGACGACGCTAAGCGTTTGCTGCCCATTTGGAAAACGAACGACGCGTTAGGGGTGGTACAGAGTTTTATCGGATGCGGCGACCTGAGTTTGTGGGACCGCGGGAAACAGTAATGATCGCTGTGTTGGTCGAGAGCTGTACGGGGCTGCAGAAGAACGACATTTAGTCAGGAATCAGCATTTACCCTGCTGCGTCATTCCCGCGAAGGCGGGAATCCCGTGGCTTAGAACCCATGGATTCCCGCCTTCGCGGGAATGACGGTGGTCAAGATAGGCAGCTAATATCTTCGGACGCTGGATTCCCGCTTTTGCGGGAATGACGGTACTCAGGATAGGTAGCCGATATCTTTGACCTGTGGATTCCCGCTTTCGCGGGAATGACGGTAGTCAGGAAAGGTAGCCAGTAAGTTCGATCCCTGACTGACCCCCAAACCCGATGGCGCGCGCGGGGCTCCACGCCGCGCGTACACTGTTTTCCAACGGCCGACTCCTGTGCCGCGCGCGTTGGGTGGACTCCGACATTCGCGCGCACCTGCGGCGCCGTGGGTCCGGGCGGTCTCCACGAGGTCGAGCCTATAAAGATCGCGACTACAAGCAGTTGCGATTGACCGACCGGATCTGTGCAGCGGCTGGCACGGGGACTGCAATCCTCGGTATCAGCGCGCAGCGGTGCGACCCCCTGGCGTTCCGAATTCCCGACCAGACCGGAGACACGACCATGAGCCAGCTTGTCATCAATGACCTTCCGAGGAACGAAGAACTCGACCGCGCGGCACGTTCGGCGGTGTTCGGCGGCATCAGCTTCGGTTGGATCCAGCCCTACACCAAGGCCGCGGTCATGAACGCACCGTCGCCGATGAATTTCTTCAACATTACCAGCTACCACATCGACTATGACCTGATTCAGCAGAACCCGACCAACGTCTACGTCGACAACAGCGGCGGCAATTCCGGCATGATCGTCAACAACATCACCGCCATGCCGATCCTCGCTGCCAGCCCGACGCTGCAGGGGTCCTGAGGAGCAAAACCACCGAGGGGGCGCGGCATCTCGTAGGGTGGCTCGTTTGCCTTGGATCAAGGCAACCCGCCACCGGCCGTGCGACGATTTCGGACAACGCCGACCACCGGATACGGATTCATGCCATGAACAAGCCACTGACCGAGCAACTGCTACGTCTGGAGAATCTGGCGTATACGGAAACCCGTGGTGTCAGTACCGGCAACCGCGCCGAGGGCTTCGCACCCGCGTTCTGCGATATCGAGACCGGGGATGTCGAAATCTCGCGTTTTGCCGACGGCCGGCCCGCACCCTTGCACCTGATCGAAGGGCTGCCCTCGCGCTGGGTCGAACGGCGTGATACTTCGGGACGGATAGCGGCGATCAAGGCATCGGTGCTGGCAGGCTTCGTCCGCGACGGGTGCTTCTACACCCGCGCTCAGGTCGCCGCGGTGGTGCTGCACTGATCGTCGTTCGATCGATCGGCTTGGTGTGGTGCGACACCCGCCAGGTCCACGTCAACTCCGGGCCCGATAGTCCTTCGAATGCAGTCCATGCTTTTTGAGCAGGGTCTGCAGATGCGAGCGGTTCATATCGATACGATTGGCCAGTTCGGAGACCTTGCCGCCGACCTGCTGCAGGCCGCGTTCGAGAAACTCCCGTTCCGCCGTATCGCTCGCGCGCCGCTTCAAGTCCACCAGTGAGAGTTTCGCGGCCGCCTCGCTCGGCTGCTCGGGTTCCGGCTGTACGTTGGGTCTCAGGCCCTCCGGCAGATGCTCGAAGTCGGCCGTGTCCGCCGCCAGACAGGTGATGCGGAAGATGGTGTTGCGCAGTTCGCGGATGTTACCCGGGTAGTCGTAGTTCAACAGGAAGGTGCGCAGGCGCCGGCTGAGCTTGACCGGTCGGCGCCGCAGCTTTTCGGCCGCCTCGTTGCAGAAGTAATCGATCAGCAGCTGAATCTCGTCGCGGCGCTCGCGCAGCGGCGGCAGGGTCACTTGGATGACGCTGAGCCGATAATACAGATCCTCGCGGAAACTGCCCTGCCTGCACATCGCCAGCAGATTCTTGTTGGTGGCGGCGACGATGCGCGCATCCACGGCGATCGGCTGATCCGAACCGACACGCTGGATCTCGTTGGACTGCAGTACCCGCAGCAGTTTCACCTGACCCGCCAGCGGCAACTCGCCGATCTCGTCGAGAAAGATGGTGCCCTTGTGCGCGGCCTCGAACTTCCCGCTGCGATCGCTGGTCGCGCCGGTAAAGGCGCCCTTC
>JBAYTM010000107.1:0-6904 GCA_041675685.1 Thiohalobacteraceae bacterium | reverse complement strand
ACCCCAGACACAGGCGCCTCGTGCGACGGCTCCGACCCCGCGTTCGGTTGCCGCGCCCGTTTCGCCCAGGCCCGCAGCCGCGCGGTCGCACCCGACCGGACAGCTTAACGGCGAGTACCACACCAGCCGCAACGATACCCTGTGGAGTATCGCCGAAGCCGTGCGACCGGACCGCTCGCTGAGTATCGAGCAGACCATGCTTGGCCTGTTGGAGGCCAATCCGGATGCGTTCTACGATCAGAACATCAACAATCTGAAGGCGGGGCATATCCTGCGCGTGCCGGGTCGTGGCGAGATCGCCGCGGTCGGCAGCACCGAGGCGCTCAACGAAGTCCGCCGGCAGAACGGTCTGTGGCGGGATGGTCGGACGAGAAGCGCGCCGACCAGCGACGCACCCGCCGCAACGCCCGTAGCCCCGACGGACACCGCGACCGGCGCGGCGGCCGAAGCCGAACCCGATGCACAGCTCAAACTCATCGCGCCGGATACCGGTACCGCCGACGGTGCCGCCGCGAACGGGATTGCGGCCGAGGATTTGCGCCAGGAACTCACTTTGGCCGTCGAAGCGGTCGAAGCCCAGCGTCAGGAAAACGCGGAACTGAGCGCGCGTCTGCAGCAGCTGGAAGAACAGATTGCGCAGTTGCATCGCCTTATCGAACTGAAAGACAGTGGCCTATCGCAACTCAGCGGTACGGCGGCGCCTTCGACCGACGGCGCAGTGGCGATACCGGAAGAGCCCTTGAGCGGCATGGAAAGCGCCCCGGGTGACGGGGCCGCGGTGTCCGAGGGCCTTGCGCTGGAAACCCAGGCAACGGCGCCGGGCCAGCCGGACGCAACGGCGGACCTGACGACCGATATGGATGCGGAGGCTTCGCAGGCATCCGACGCTCAGGTGCCCGAAGCTACGATGGCGCCGGAGGCAACGGCTGTGGTACCCGTGGCCGACGCCAGTCCCGTCGTCGATCCGGCCGTGGAACCGGCCGCGGAACCGGTTGCGGCGCCCGCATCAACCGAACAAAACACGTTGGCGTCTCTGCTGGCCAATCCGCTGCTCACTTGGGGCGCCGCAGGCGCCGCTGTCCTGGTCGCATTGCTGGCTTGGTTGGGACGGCGCCGACGCCGTCTGGCAGAGGGCGACTTCCAGGAAAGCATTCTTGCCGAGCGGCATGGCGACATGCCGTCTCCCGCCGCCGGCGATACCGCCGCGGGCTCGATGGCGACAGGTGCGGCGGCCGTTGCGGCGGAACCCGTTGCCGAGGCTCCGGCCAAAGCGGGCGTGCAGTCGGATTCCTCGTTGTTCACCGATTTTGCGGTCAGCGATATGGGCGCGATTCAGAACGATGCCGAGGCCGACCCGATCGCCGAGGCGGACGTTTACCTGGCCTATGGGCGCTATCAGCAGGCCGAGGAATTGATCCGCGGGGCACTGGACCGTTCGCCGCAGCGTAGTGAACTACGATTGAAGCTGCTGGAGGTGCTGTTCGCGGCGAAGAACGCGAACGCCTTTGATACCGAGGCGGAGGCGCTGCTGGCCAACACGGAACAAAAGGACAGCGAGACCTGGCAGCGGGTCGCGGAGATGGGACGGGAATTGAACCCCAGCAGTCCGCTGTACCGCGACGGGGAGGCTGCGGTCGCCGAACAAGCGGCCCCTACAGCGCCGGACGCCGACGAAGCGGCGCTGGACATGGTCGCCGGCGAGGCCAGCCTGGACCTCGGCGCCGAAGAGGCCCCGGCCGATGACAACAGTCTCGACTTCGATATGGACGAACTGGCGTCGTTCGTGCCCGCGGAAGAGCCGCAGTCGGCGCTCGCCGCGGACGAGGACCTCAGCTTCGATCTGACGGACAACGAGGACCCGGAGGATGTCGGAGACGGCATGCTTTCCAGTTCCGACGAGGTCGCGACGAAACTGGATCTGGCGCGTGCCTATGTCGAGATGGGAGATCCGGATGGCGCGCGCAGCATTCTCGATGAGGTATTGCAGGAAGGCAGTACCGGACAGCAATCCGAGGCGCAGACGTTGTTGCAGCAGATCGGCTGAACGGAACGCGAGTGACAAGAGACAAAGGGCGAGGCATAGGGACAGTGCATCAAATTTGGGGTGCGTGATCTCTCGCACCGGAGAAGTCGGAACCCCGCATAGGCGGGGTTTCTTTTTTTGGGCGCTTGCAACTTGGTCCTTCTCGCTTGAACCTAGAAAAATGTCGCCACCGGTTCGCATCCTGTCGTTGCTGATTCTCGCTGCCGCTTTGGCGAGCGGGCGTCCGGCCGTGTTGGCAGTCGGGGGGGCACTGTTGTTGCTGGCCGCTGGTATGTTGCACAAGCGGCATGCGGATTTCGATTGGCGCGGGTTGCCACGGATGTTGCAGCGGGTCCGCTGGCTGCTGTTGGCGCTATTGATTCTTTACGGCTGGTTTACGCCGGGCGAGGCGCTTCTGCCCGCACTGGGTGTCTGGTCGCCGTCTCAGGAGGGGCTGCACCAAGGGTTATTGCGGGTGCTGGCCCTGCTGGCCATCGTCGCGGCCGTCTACCTGTTGCTGGCCAGTACGGGCCGGGGCGCGTTGGTCGGCGGGCTGCTCTGGTATGGCGGGCCGTTGCGGCGCCTCGGCCTGGACGATCGACGCTTTGCCGTCCGGTTGGTGCTGGCGCTGGAGGCCGTACCGCAGGTCCAGGATATCGCGCGCGCGGCGTTGCAGGCCGATGCCGAGACGTCGCGCATGCGGCGGTTGGGGCGCGCGGCCGGCCAGGTTCTGCAGGCGACGCTGGCGCATGCCGAAGACCGCCACGGGCCGATCCAAATCCCGGATCCCATCCCCGTGCCACGGTGGCAGTGGTTCCTGCCGCTGGCCCTCGCGGCCACATTGCTCGCCGCGCTCTCGGTATAGCGGTTTGCGCGTACTCGGTCTGCTACCATGCGCGGCGTTTGAACGCTGAAGAGATTCCGGGTCGGCTATGCGCATCGCCTTGGGTATCGAATACGATGGTAGCGGGTTTGCCGGATGGCAGCGGCAGCCGCACGCAACCAGTGTCCAGGGCGCACTCGAAAAGGCCCTTTCGCGGGTTGCCGATCACGAAGTGACGGTGGTGTGCGCCGGCCGTACGGACGCCGGCGTGCACGCGACCGCCCAGGTCGTCCACTTCGAAACCGCCGCGGCCCGCACACCGCACAGTTGGATGTTCGGTACCAATTCGAATCTTCCTCCCGAGGTTTGTGTCACCTGGGCGCAGGCGGTCGACGCCGATTTCCATGCGCGGTTTTCCGCGGTCGGCAGGGCCTATCGCTACATCATCCTCAACCGGCCGATGCGACCGGGACTGCTGCGCAATCGCGTTTCCTGGGACTATCGCCCGCTCGACGCAGATCGCATGAGCGAGGCCGCGCAAACCTTGATCGGTAAGCAGGATTTTTCCTCGTTTCGTGCTCTGGCTTGTCAGGCCAAGCACCCGGTCCGAGAAATCCACGCACTGGAGGTGCGCCGCAGCGGCGATTTCGTCTATCTGGACGTCGCCGCCAACGCCTTTTTGCATCACATGGTGCGCAACATCGCCGGGGTGCTCATGACGGTCGGAGCCGGCGAGCGGCCGGTGGGCTGGGTGGCGGACGTGCTTGCCGCGCGCGATCGCACGGCCGGAGGCGTCACCGCCCCCCCGGGTGGGTTGTACCTGGTGCAGGTCCGCTATCCCGCGCGTTTCGGTATCCCACAAGCGGCACGGCTGCCGGCATTCGGCTGATTTCCGCGGCGGGTGGCGGTGCGGGGCTTGAGGGTGGCACAATGGCCCGTTCCTGGTGCGGCTAGGCAAATCGACGAAAAGTCCAATGAGTACGAGTGGTTCGCACGCACGCACGCGCGTTAAAATTTGTGGCATTACGCGTCCGGAAGACGGGTACCGTGCCGCCGAGCTGGGTGTGGACGCCATAGGTTTGGTGTTCGTGGCGGCAAGTCCGCGCGCCGTTACGGTGGCGCGTGCCGCGGAGATCACCGCGCGGTTGCCGCCCTTTGTCGCCCGGGTCGGCCTGTTCGTCGATGCGGAGGCCACCGAGGTCGCGGCGGTGTTGCGACAGGTTTCGCTGGACATGCTGCAGTTCCATGGTGAAGAACCCGCGGGCTATTGCAGACAATTCGCCCTGCCTTACCTGAAGGCGATCAGCGTGCGGCCGGACCGCGATCTGAAATCCGTCATGGCGCAGTATCCGGACGCCGCCGGATTGTTGCTCGACGCGTATCATCCAGCGGTCGCCGGGGGTAGCGGCGAATGTTTCGATTGGCAATCTGTGCCGACCGACCGGCCGCGACCAATTATCCTCGCCGGTGGCCTGCATCCGGGTAACGTCGCAGACGCCGTGCGCCAGGTGCGACCCTTCGCGGTCGATGTGAGCAGCGGCGTGGAGTCGGCGAAGGGCGTCAAAGACGCAATCAAGATGGCAAAGTTTATTGAAGGAGTGCAACGTGCCGACCACGAATCCGGCGTCCAAGCCCAATAGCTGGCGCGACCTTCCCGACGCCGACGGGCATTTCGGGCCCTATGGCGGACGCTTCGTCGCCGAGACGCTCATGGAGCCGATCGAAGAGCTGCGCGTCGCCTATGAACGTCTGCGTAATGATTCCGACTTCATCGCCGAGCTCGATCGCGATCTCGCCTACTACGTTGGCCGACCTTCGCCGCTTTATCATGCCGAGCGCTGGAGCGCCCAGCTTGGCGGCGCGCAGATCTACCTCAAACGCGAGGATCTGAACCACACCGGCGCGCACAAGATCAATAACACTATGGGTCAGGGTCTGCTGGCGCGACACATGGGCAAGCGCCGGGTGATCGGTGAAACCGGTGCCGGCCAGCACGGCGTCGCCACCGCCACCGTCGCCGCGCGCCTGGGCATGGAATGCGTCATCTACATGGGCGCTGAAGATATCAAGCGGCAGGCAATCAACGTCTACCGGATGCGTCTGCTGGGTGCCGAAGTGGTGTCCGTGGAGTCCGGCTCCAAAACGCTCAAGGACGCACTCAACGAAGCTATGCGCGATTGGGTGACCAATATCGACACGACCTTTTACATCATCGGGACGGTGGCGGGTCCACATCCCTATCCGGCCATGGTGCGCGATTTCCAGGCGGTCATTGGCCGCGAGGCGCGCACGCAGATTCTCGATCAGGCCGGGCGCCTGCCGGATGCGCTGATCGCCTGCGTCGGCGGCGGTTCCAACGCCATCGGTCTGTTCCATCCCTTCCTCGACGACGAGGCGGTCGCCATGTACGGGGTCGAGGGCGGCGGCGACGGCATCGCATCCGGACGTCACGCGGCGCCGTTGTCGGCAGGTACGGCCGGTGTGTTGCACGGCAATCGCACCTATCTGATGGAGGATCGCGACGGACAGATCATCGAGACGCATTCGATCTCTGCGGGACTCGATTATCCCGGCGTCGGCCCGGAACACGCCTGGCTGAAAGATGCCGGTCGTGCGCAATATCTTCCCATCACGGACGACGAAGCCCTGGAAGCGTTCCATAGTCTGACGCGCATCGAAGGGATCATCCCGGCACTCGAGTCCAGTCACGCATTGGCGCAGGCGATGAAGCTGGCGCCCACCATGGCGCGCGATCAGATCATCATCGTCAATCTATCCGGCCGCGGCGACAAGGATATTCATACTGTCGCCGAACGTGAGGGGATCAAGGTATGAGTCGCATCGCCACACGTTTCGCCGCGCTGAGGAAGTCCGGACGCAAGGCGCTCATTCCGTTCGTCACAGCGGGGGATCCCAATCCCGATGTCACGGTGCCTCTGATGCATGCCATGGTCGCCGCCGGCGTCGACCTGATCGAACTGGGCGTGCCGTTTTCGGACCCCATGGCGGACGGCCCCGTGATTCAGGCGGCCTGCGAGCGCGCGCTCAGACACCATGTGAGCCTGCGCGGCGTGCTCGAGATGGTGCGCAGCTTTCGCGAGCAGGATACGGAGACGCCGGTGATCCTGATGGGTTATCTGAATCCCATCGAAGTGATGGGCTACGCGGACTTCGCACAGGAGGCCAAGGCGGCCGGTGTAGACGGCGTGCTTACCGTGGATCTGCCGCCGGAAGAGGCGAGTCCGCTGTTGGACGAATTGCACCCGGCCGAGCTCGATCCGATTTTCCTGCTGTCGCCGGATACCAGCGCCGCACGGGTGCAGAAGATTGCCGCCGTCGCCAGCGGTTTTCTGTATTACGTGTCCTTCAAGGGGGTGACCGGCGCCAACCAGCTCGATGTCGGCGCCGTCGCAACCAAGTTGCAGGCCATCCGTAGCCTGACGGACATCCCGCTCGGCGTCGGCTTCGGTATTCGCGACGCCCAATCTGCCGCCGAAATCGCCGCGGTCGCCGATGCGGTCGTCGTCGGCAGCGCATTGGTTAAACGCATTGCCGCGTTGTCTTCCACACCCGAGCTTATCCCGGAAGGGGTGAGCGCTTTGTTGCGTGAAATGCGTCTGGCCATGGATGCGCCGCCGGTGCAAAGCGCGCAACGCTGATAATTTTCCAAGAATCGGAATCGTCACTATGAGTTGGTTCGAAAAACTGTTACCGACGCGTATCCGCACCGAAGGCGGCAACAAGCGCACCGTGCCGGAAGGGCTCTGGACGAAATGCGCCGCCTGCAGCGCGGTGCTGTACCGGGCCGAGCTGGAACGCAACTTGGAAGTCTGTCCGAAATGCGCGCACCACATGCGCGTCGGCGCGCGCCGCCGACTGGATGGCTTCCTGGACGCCGAACCGCGTGAGGAATTCGCCAACGAGGTCGAACCCGTCGACGTGCTGAGATTCAAAGACAGCAAGAAGTACAAGGACCGGCTCGTCCAGGCGCAGAAGGCTACCGGGGAGAAGGACGCCTTGCTGGTCATGCAGGGCCAGGTAAAGGGCGTGCCCCTGGT
>JBAYTM010000106.1:0-6961 GCA_041675685.1 Thiohalobacteraceae bacterium | reverse complement strand
GCGCAGGCCGGAATCCATGCCTTTGAATTTCTGGATTCCCGCTTTCGCGGGAATGACGAAACTGGGATTGATCAGAGTTTCCTTAAGAACGTCGATTAATTCCTAGGTCGTCATTCCGGCGAAGGCCGGACAAAAGCGCGCAGCGCGTTGAACGCCCGCAGGGCGGCCCGAAGGGCGAGCGCAGCGAGTAATCCAGGAGGCCAGCAACCTGGATGCCGGCCTTCGCCGGCATGACGGATAAGTCGAGGTTTCTGCAACAACTTCAAACGCTGCTTTCGATTCTGGAAGAAGCCGGATGTAGGCTATAGGGCCGAGGGAAAGCCTCTCCGAACTTCGGCCTTAGTCCGTAGGGTGCGTCGGCGCAGCGACGCACCGCCCGCCAAGAATGGTGCGTCAGGCTTCGCCTCGACGCACCCTACCATTCCTACTTCAGGCCGCGCTTGAGATTCCTTCCGTAGAAAATTTCAGCCATCTCGCGCTGCAGGCGCTCGCGGATCTGTTTCTCTTCCTTGGCGTTGAGTTCGTCGGCGCCGGTTCCGAACAGGTAATTGTCCAGTTCGAAGTCCTTCAGCAGCATCTTGGTGTGGAAGATGTTCTCCTGATAGACATTCACGTCGATCATCTGATAGTGCTCGCGCGTGTCGCGTGACAGGAAGTTCTGGATGGAACTGATCTTGTGGTCGATGAAATGCTTCTTGCCGCGCACATCGCGGGTGAAGCCACGCACCCGGTAGTCCATGATCACGATGTCGGATTCGAAGATGTGGATCAGGTAGTTCAATGCGCGCAGCGGTGAAATACGGCCGCAGGTCGAGACGTCGATATCGGCGCGAAAGGTGCTGATGCCGTTGTCCGGATGACTCTCCGGATAGGTGTGGACGGTGATGTGGCTCTTGTCGAGGTGCGCGACGACGGAGTCCGGCAGCGGACCCGGGCCCTCCGAGTTCGACAGTTCGCCGGAGATGATCGGCTCCTCGGAGATGAGCATGGTGACGCTGGCGCCCTGCGGATCGTAATCCTGGTGGGCGATGTTGAGGATGTTCGCGCCGATGATGGTCGAGACCTCGGACAGGATCTGCGTCAGGCGCTCGGCGTTGTAGGCCTCGTCGATGTACTCGATGTATTCCTTGCGCTGCCGCCGGGTCTTGGCATAACAAATATCATAGATATTGAAGCTCAAGGTCTTGGTCAGGTTATTGAACCCGTGAAGCTTGAGCTTTTTCATCGCGCCTTTGACCATCGCAAGATACCTGCCGGTAACGGGCGACCGATCACTGCCGCCGAAGCCCTGCCCGTCGATTGACGGCGCGGCATTATCCCATATTTCCGGCGATGGGTGGATGGAAAATCATCTGTACGACAGTGCCTTCCGGGTCGGCGCAGTAGAAGCTGCGGGCCCCGTCGCGGTGCGTGCGCGGGGGCGCTTTGATGGCCACGCCCTCGGCGGCCAGGAAATCGTGCCAGGCGTCGACCTGCTCCGGGGACCGCAGAATAAAGCCGATGTGATCGAGCGTCTGCGCCCCACCCGGCGCGGTTTCGTCGGCGCGGCGATGCAGTGCGAGGTTGTCCAGGCCGGCCGTGGTCAGATAGATGTTGTCCGCGTCCGGGTGCCATTCGACCTGCATACCCAGCAGGTCGACGTAGAAGTGCAGGCTGGCCTCCATATCCCGGACGTAAAGCGCGACGTGGCGCAGGCCAAGGGTGGATGCGGGACGGGACATGCGGCTCACGGCGCCTCGACGACCTCGAAATCGTGCGTGATGGTGGCCGACTTGCCGAGCATGATGGAGGCCGAGCAGTACTTTTCCGCCGACAGCGCCACGGCGCGCTCGACCTGCTTCGCGGCGAGGCCGCGCCCGGTGACGATGAAGTGGACGTGAATGCGGGTGAATACTTTCGGGACGTCTTCGGCGCGCTCCGCATCCATTTCGACGACGCAATCCAACACCGGCTGGCGCGCGCGCTGCAAAATATGAACGACGTCGAAGGCGGTGCAGCCGCCCATACCGAGCAGCAACATTTCCATTGGTCGCACGCCCAGGTTGCGACCACCGTTCTCCGGCGGACCGTCCATCACAACCGCGTGCCCGCTGGCGGATTCACCAATAAAAGTCGCGTCCTGCACCCATTTCACCCGCGCTTTCATTGCCCTTCTCCGCGCTGTTTCGACTTGTGCGAAGCCTATCACAGAAGCCCCGCCCCTGGACCTCGACGCAGTGTTATAGTATTTATGCTCCGGGCGCCAGCGGCTCGGCATAGGATTGCCATGACGACAACTAAACTAGTGAAAACGACGGGCAACCCGTCGATCGACCGATTCCTCGAACACTGCCATCGCCGGCGCTATCCCTCGAAAAGCGTCATCATCTACGCGGGCGATGCACCCGACGTCCTCTACTATATCGTCGAAGGCTCGGTGACGGTGCTGATCGAGGACGAGGAAGGGCACGAGATCGTGCTCGCCTACCTCAATCGCGGCGACTTCTTCGGCGAGATGGGCCTGTTCGGCGAGGCCAGCAAGCGCAGCGCCTGGGTGCGCACGCGCGCCGAATGCGAACTCGGCGAGATCAGCTACGGGCGCTTTCGACAGATCGCCGAGGAAGATCCCGGCATTCTGTTCGCGCTCGCCTCGCAGATGGCGGCGCGCCTGCGTACCACCAGCCGCAAGGTCTCGGACCTGGCGTTCCTGGATGTCACGGGTCGGGTCGCGCGCACCTTGCTCGATCTCTGCAAACAGCCGGACGCCATGACCCATCCCGATGGCATGCAGATTCGCGTGACCCGTCAGGAGATCGGCCGCATCGTCGGCTGCTCGCGCGAAATGGTGGGCCGGGTGCTCAAGAGCCTGGAAGAGCAGGAACTGATCCACGCCAAGGGCAAGACCATCGTGGTGTATGGGACGCGGTGATTCAGGGACGAGTTGCCAGGTCTCAGGCCCAAGGGCGATCCGAGCTGAATGGCACTTACTTAATCCGTCATCCCGGCGAAGGCCGGACCAACGCGCGTAGCGCGTTGAACGCCTGAGGGGCGGCCCGAAGGGCGAGCGCAGCGAGTAATCCAGAACCACATCTGCGTGCATTCGTGGATTCCGGCCTGCGCCGGAATGACGGAAAAATGGACTCCTGCGTTAAGGAACGTCTGAACAATTCATATTCCGTCATTCCCGCGAAAGCGGGAATCCAAAGATTCAAAGACATGGATTCCGGCATGCGCCGGAATGACGGAAAAATGGACTCCTGCCTTAGGAACCTCTGAACAATTCATATTCCGTCATTCCCGCGAAAGCGGGAATCCAAAGATTCAAAGACATGGATTCCGGCATGCGCCGGAATGGAGAATTGTTCAGGGGTTCCTTAAGTGGGTGCGCTTCCCGATCCGAACTCTTTCATCATCTCGTCCATAGGGCGACCACCGGCCGCGTAGCCGCTGCATCGTGACTACGCCGATCGCCCGAACAGCTCCGCGAGTTTTTGACCTGGATCGGCGGCCTTCATGAAGGCCTCGCCGACCAGGAAGGCGTTGACGCCCCGGCTACGCATCAGCGCCACGTCGTCCGGGGTATGGATTCCGCTCTCGGTCACCACCAGGCAGGCGGGCGGTATCAGTTCGAGCAGTTCCAGCGTAGTCTCCAGGCGGGTCTCGAAGTTGCGCAGGTCACGGTTGTTGATACCGATCATCCGGCAGGGCAGATGCAAGGCGCGATCCAGCTCTTCCCGGTCGTGCACCTCGACCAGCGTATCCATGCCCAAGTCGTCCGCCAATGCCGCCAGCTCCATCAGCATCGCATCGCCCAGCGCGGCGACGATCAGCAGGATGCAGTCGGCACCCAGTGCGCGCGCCTCGTAGACCTGGTAGGGATCCAACACGAAATCTTTGCGCAGCACCGGCAGCGCACAGGCGGCGCGTGCCTGGACAAGATAGTCGTCCGCGCCCTGGAAGAAGTCGATGTCGGTAAGCACCGACAGGCAGGCCGCGCCGCCGGCTGCATAGCTGCGGGCAATTGCGGGCGGATCGAAATCGGCACGCAACACGCCCCGGCTCGGCGAGGCCTTCTTGATCTCGGCGATGACGCCCGCCTCGCCCGCCAGGATCCGACGCTCGAGCGCCGCGATGAAGCCGCGCGGCGGACTCGCGGCCGCCAGCCGTTCGATAAGCCGCTTTTGTGGGGTCCGTTCCGCACGTGCGGAAATCTCGTCGACCTTGCGCGCGAGAATCTTTTGCAGAATGTCGGGTACGCCTGTCATGTTTGTCCTTGCAAGTTTCTTTTGCCGAGGCGCCGAAGGGCACGCGCGTTCAATCGTCATGCCGGCGAAGGCCGGCACACCCACGCGCTGATTCCTCCGGGTTCCGGCACGCACCGGAATGACGAAGGAGAAATCGACCCGCGACTCGCTAAAACGTTTCCGCCGAGTGAAGCGCAGCTTGTCGTCACGCGTGCCGGACGCGATTGCGCCCTTGAATCCCTGCCGGCACGCCGAATAATGCCTCGACTACGTGTCGTTGCTGACCTGCACCAGCGCATCGAGCCGTTTGCCGGCCGCGCCGCTGTCGATGACCTCCGCCGCCCGGACCACGCCCTGCGCCAGCGAATCCACCAGATCGGCGGCATAGATCGCCGCGCCCGCATTCAGCAGCACGATGTCGCGCGCCGGGCCGGGCTTGCCCGCAAGCACATCGCGGATAATCGCCAGGCTCTCCTTGGAATCGGCCACCTTCAGCTTCGCCAGGTCGCAGCGGGCCAGACCAAAATCCTCCGGCGCGATGTGATAGCACAGGATCGAACCATCCCTGAGTTCGGCGACGTAGGTCGGCGCGGCGATGCTGATCTCGTCCATACCGTCTTCGGAGTGGACCACCAATACGTGTCGGCTGCCGAGTGCGCGCAGCACCTCGGCCAGCGGTTCGACCCATTGCTTCCCGAACACGCCGAGCACCTGATTCGGCGCGCCCGCCGGATTGGTCAAAGGCCCCAGCAGGTTGAACAGGGTGCGCACGGCCATCTCCTTGCGCGGACCGATGGCATGACGCATGGCGCTGTGGTGCCGGGGTGCGAACATGAAGCCCACGCCGATTGCGTCGATGCAGCGCGTGACCTGTTCCGGCGTGAGATCCAAATTCACCCCGGCGGCCTCCAGCAGATCGGCGCTTCCCGATTTGCTCGAGACGGCGCGGTTGCCGTGTTTGGCGACGCGGCCACCGGCCGCGGCGACCACGAAGGTGCTAGCCGTCGAAATATTGAAGGTGCTGGTGCCGTCGCCGCCGGTTCCGACGATGTCGACCAGGTGCGGGCCCTCCACCGCAACCGGCGTTGCCAATTCACGCATCACCTGCGCGGCGGCAACCAGTTCGTCGACGGTCTCGCCCTTCATGCGCATCCCGATCAGAAATCCGCCGATCTGGGCCGCGGTCGCCTCGCCGGTCATGATCAATCGCATGACGTCGGTCATTTCCGCGCGGCTCAGATCGCGGCGCTCGGTGATCGCGCGTATCGCTGCTTGCATGTCCATGATCGTTGCTCTAGTTATTTTTTGAACCGCCAAGGCGCCAAGGACGCCGAGGACAATGAATCAAAAAACCGAAAGTCTTCTCAAGTAGTAATCCTGGCCGTCCGTGCCGGTTCAGGTGTCTTTCTTGTCCGCTCGGGGCCTCGCCGCTCGCCTATCGACGCCCTTCCAGAAAATTGCGCAGCATGTCGTGACCATGCTGGGTCAGGATCGATTCCGGATGGAACTGCACGCCTTCCACCGGCAGTGTCTTGTGGCGCACGCCCATAATTTCGTCGAGCCGGCCGTCTTCGTCCTCGGTCCAGGCGGTGACCTCCAGGCAATCCGGGAGACTGTCCTTCTCGATCACCAGCGAATGGTAGCGGGTCGCCTCGAAAGGATTTTCCAATCCCTTGAATACGCCGACGTCGAGGTGATGAATCATCGAGGTCTTGCCGTGCATGATTTCACGCGCGTGCACGACCTTCCCCCCGAACGCCTGACCGATGCTCTGATGGCCCAGACAGACGCCGAGCAGCGGGATCTTCCCGGCGAACTCGCGGATCGCCGCCACCGACACACCGGCCTCGTTGGGCGTACAGGGGCCGGGCGAGACGACAATGTGATCGGGCGCGAGCATCGCAATGTCTTCGAGGCTTATCTGATCGTTGCGGTACACGCGCACGTCCTGCCCCAACTCACCCAGATATTGCACCAGGTTGTAGGTGAAGGAATCGTAATTGTCGATCATCAGCAACATAGGCTGCGAGTCCATAATGTTCAGCAAAACCGATTGCGCTTAACCACGAAGGACACAACGGACACAAAGTAAGGTTTGCTTTGGTAAACGAGAATCCTTCGTGTCCTTAGCACCCTTAGTGGTTAAGACCAATAGCGCGTTCAGTGGTGTGCTCCGTCCAGTCCTTGTTCCGCCATGGCCACTGCGCGGAACATCGCACGGCCCTTGTTCATGGTTTCGTTCCACTCGTTGCGGGGCACGGAATCGTAGACGATGCCCGCGCCGGCCTGAATGTGCAGTGCGCCGTCTTTGACGACGGCGGTACGGATCGCGATCGCGGTGTCCATGTTGCCGTTCCAGGCCAGATAGCCGACCGCGCCCGCGTAGACGCCGCGCTTGACGGGTTCGAGTTCGTCGATGATTTCCATGGCCCGGATCTTCGGCGCCCCGCTCACCGTGCCGGCGGGGAAGGTCGCCCGCAATACATCCATCGCGCTCATTCCGTCTTTCAGACGGCCGGCGACGTTGGAGACGATATGCATCACATGCGAATAGCGTTCGATGAGCATCTTCTCGGTAAGCTCGACGCTGCCCGTCTTGGCAATGCGGCCGACGTCGTTACGGCCCAGGTCGATCAACATCAGGTGTTCTGCCCGCTCCTTCGGATCGGCCAACAGCTCGCGCTCCAGGGCGTGGTCTTCGGACTCGCTCGCGCCGCGCGGGCGGGTGCCGGCGATGG
>JBAYTM010000105.1:0-6975 GCA_041675685.1 Thiohalobacteraceae bacterium | reverse complement strand
GAAGCGCCGGACCAAGGCGCAGATCGCCCGCGAGGCGGGCATTGAACCGTTGCTCGATGCGCTGCTCGGCGAACCGACGCTGGAACCGGAGGCGGCCGCGGCCGGTTATCTGAACGCCGAGGCCGGCTTCGTCGACGCCGGCGCCGTGTTGGAGGGCGCGCGTCAGATCTTCATGGAACGCGTCGCCGAGGACGCCGATCTGGTCGGCGAACTGCGCAGCCAGGCCTGGGATACCGGCCTGATGCTTTCCAGCGTTATCGAAGGCCAGGAGCAGAGCGGCGCGAAGTTCAGCGACTACTTCGACTTCTCGGAACCGCTGCACAAGATTCCTTCGCACCGCGCGCTCGCCCTGTTTCGCGGCCGCACCGAAGGGGCCTTGCGCCTGAAGCTGTGCGTCCCTGGGCAGGACGACCTGGAACCCGGCAGTCCACCCGGGCGCTGTGAGGCGCGCATCGCCGGGCGCTTCGGCATCAAAGACGCGGGGCGCAGCGCCGATGCCTGGCTGACCACCTCGGTGCGCTGGTCCTGGCGCGTGAAACTGCACATGCAGCTCGAAAGCGAACTCTTCCTGCGCCTGCGCGAAGCGGCCGAGGAGGAGGCGATCCGCGTGTTCGGCGAGAATCTGCGCGACCTGTTGCTCGCGGCGCCGGCCGGCACGCGCGCGACGCTCGGTCTCGATCCCGGCCTGCGCACCGGCGTCAAGGTGGTGGTGGTGAACGCGACGGGTGGACTGGTCGAATACGCGACGATCTATCCGCACGAACCGAAAAAACAGTGGGACGCCTCGATCGCGGCCTTGGCGACCTTGATCGCCAAGCACAAGGTCGAACTGGTCAGTATCGGCAACGGCACCGCGTCGCGCGAAACCGACCGGCTGGTCAAAGACCTTGCCAAACGGCATCCCGAATTGAATATCACCAGCCTGGTGGTCAGCGAGGCGGGCGCGTCGGTCTATTCGGCCTCGGAGTTCGCTGCACGCGAATTCCCGGATCTGGACGTCTCGATACGCGGCGCGGTATCCATCGCCCGACGCCTCCAGGATCCGCTCGCCGAATTGGTGAAGATCGAACCCAAGGCCATCGGCGTCGGCCAGTACCAGCACGACCTCAACCAATCACGCCTCGCGCGCAAGCTGGACGCCGTCGTCGAGGATTGCGTGAATGCCGTTGGCGTAGAGGTGAACACGGCGTCGGTCCCCCTGCTCGCGCGTGTCGCCGGGCTTTCGGAGACCCTGGCGCGCAACATCGTCGCGCACCGTGACGACAAGGGCCCGTTTCGCAATCGTCAACAGTTGCTCGACGTCGCACGCCTCGGGCCGAAGGCATTCGAACAGGCGGCCGGTTTCCTACGCGTCATGAACGGCGACAATCCGCTCGATGCCTCCGCCGTGCATCCGGAGGCCTATCCGGTGGTCCAGCGCATTCTCACCAAGACCGGCAGCGATCTGCGCGACCTACTCGGTAACGGCGCGATACTGCGTAAACTCGCCGCCAACGACTTCACCGACGAACGCTTCGGCGAACCGACGGTGCGCGACATCATCGCCGAGTTGGACAAGCCCGGCCGCGATCCGCGCCCGGAGTTCAAGACCGCCAGTTTCAAGGAGGGCGTGGAGAAGATTTCCGATCTGCAGCCCGGCATGATTCTCGAAGGCGTGGTCAGCAACGTGGCCAACTTCGGCGCCTTCGTCGACATCGGCGTGCATCAGGACGGCCTGGTGCACATCTCGATGCTGGCCGACAAATTCGTGAAAGACCCGCGCGACGTGGTCAAGGCAGGCGACGTGGTGAAAGTCAAAGTCCTGGAGATCGATCCGCAACGCAAACGCATCAGCCTCAGCATGCGACTGACCGACGAGGCGCGGCCGGCCTCCGCCGCGGCGTCTTCCGACCGTCGCCGTCCGGCGCCCGTGAAACGGGAGAAGGCGCGTGCCGAGGCGCCACCGAACGGCGCTATGGCCGACGCCTTTGCACGACTGAAGCGCTGATCCTGGCACCCACTAAATCGCTCGCACAACGCACTGCGTCAGGGGCGTTTACTTACTCCGCAGATCACGCACGTAGACCGCCTTCGCACCGCCGCTGCCGATGGCGCGCTCTTCGAGCTCGAACAGCTTGGTGGCGACGACCAGCCCGCTCAGCTTGGCGTAGCCATAATTACGCGGGTCGAAATCGGGCGACTGTTTGGCGATGTTACTGCCGACCGCACCCAGCGCCGCCCAGCCGGTCTCGTCCGACGACGCCTCCACCGCGTTTCGCAGCAGGCTGACCAATCGGGTGTCCTGCTTCAGTTCGTTGGTGGTCTTGCGGGTGATCGCCTCTTCCTCGTCGACCTTCGCGCGCAGCACCTCGGTATAGATGAACTTGTCGCAGGCGGAGACGAAGGGGGAGGGCGTCTTGCGCTCGCCGAAGCCGTACACCAGCAATCCCGATTCGCGGATCCGTGATGCCAGTTTGGTGAAATCACTGTCGCTGGACACGATGCAAAAGCCGTCGAACTTCCCCGTGTAGAGCAAGTCCATGGCGTCGATGATCATCGCGCTGTCGGTGGCGTTTTTGCCTCTGGTATAGGCGAACTGCTGCATCGGCTGGATGGAATGCTGCAGCAGCACCTCTTTCCAGCCCTTCAAGCCGGGCGCCGTCCAATCGCCGTAGATGCGTTTGACGTTCGCCGTACCGTAGTTCGCTATTTCAGCGAGCAGGCCGTCGACGACGCCCGGCTGCGCATTGTCCGCATCGATGAGGACGGCAAGCTTGTCGGTGTTTTCCATAGGCCTAGTCTTCCTTTCGAATCGACGTCTGAACGGGAATTGGTCCACCACGATAGACGCGCACCATATCCGGCAAGGCGTCCTCGAGTCGATAGCGGGGTTCGAAACCGAGCGCGGAGGCCGCGTTTACCGAGCGGTAGCAGGCGGAGTCGAGCAGGCGCGTCGCCAGCGTGCTGTTGAACGGCAGCGTTCTGCGTAGCAGCCGTTCGCTGACATCTCCGATCCGGCCGAGCGCGCGCAGCGAACCTGCCGAAAGGCTCCAGTCCGGCACGCGTCTGCCCAGTGCCTCGGCCATCGCCAGGTAGATGCGCCGCGTCGAATAGGCCTGGTCGTCGCTCAGAATACAAATCTTGCCGGCCGCTTCCGGGCGCTCGGCCGCTGTCAGCAACGCAACGACCAGATCCTGGACGGCGACCATCGAGCGACGGTTCCCGGTGTCCGGTACTGGCGGAAAGCGTCCGCGGTCGATCGCACGCAGCATCGCCGCGAGGTTGCCTTTGACGCCGGGTCCGTACACCAGCGTCGGCCGCAGTACGCAGACCTCCACACCGTATTTGGCCCCCTGCTCGAACAACCAGTCTTCGGCGTGGCGCTTGATGGCGCCATAACCGTCCGGCGGTAAACCGGTGCTGTTTTCGTCGAGACAATCGGCCGGGTGCTCGCCGCCGGCCTTGACGCTGCTAACGTAGACGAAGCGTCGCACCCCGGCATGCACGGCGCTGCGAAACAGGTTTTGCGTGCCTTCCAGATTGATGCGGCGGTGTTTGGCGATTTCCACAGGGTCGGGTTTGGACGTGGCGTGCGCGTAGCCGCCCAGATGCAGTACGACCTCGGCGCCCTCGACCAGCCGCAGCAGCGAGGCCGGATCGAGCAGGTCGCCGGGCACCAGCTGCTCGTCGGGCGCGTGATGCGCGACGACAGCGCTACGGCTTAGTAGACGCCGCGGGATAGCGCACTGTCGGAGCGCTGGAAGCAGGAAAGACCCGACGAAACCCGTCGCGCCGGTGACCGCAATGGAGTTCAACACTAAGATCGCGCCTGTTTGGAGAAATCACCGCCGATTCTACCGCTTGGTCTGGCGCGTGGGTGACCGATTCAGGCTACCGAATCGGTATTCGCATGGCCTCGGGATGACGCCAGCGAGTTCAGTCTGCCGCGGAGCCGGCCACAGCGTAGGGCAGCGTGTGCGCGACGACGCGGTTGCGGCCGCTGCGTTTGGCCCTGTAGAGCGCGGCGTCGGCCTGTTTGAGAAACTCCTCGGCATCCCTCGGATTAGCCTCCATGGCGCTGACCCCGAAACTCGCGGTCACCTTGATACCCTCGTTGTCCAGGCCGGCCAGGCCGCGACGCAGGCGCTCGGCTATGTCCAGGCCCTGCTGCAGGCTCATGTCCGGCAACAACAGGCAGAATTCCTCGCCGCCATAACGCGCCACCGTATCGCTGTCCCGCGTCCCCGCATGCAGGACCTCCGCAACGGCGCGAATCACCTCGTCACCGACGCCATGTCCGAAGGTGTCGTTGACCGCTTTGAAGTGGTCGATGTCGCACATCACGCAGCATAACCTGCCGTCCTTGTGGCGCGCCCTTTGGAATGCGGCGTCCAATCTTTCGAACAGGCCGCGCCGGTTGAGGCAACCGGTAAGCGGGTCCTTCACCGCCAACGTCTGCAGCTCCTGATTCTGGCGGTGAATCTTGTCCCGGGACTCCTCCAGCATCTGCAGCATGCCTTCGAGTTCGACGTTCTTCTCCTCCAGTTGAGTAACGTCGTCGAAGGTGATAATCGCGCCACGCACCTGGCCGGCGTCGTCGGCGATGGGGGCGCTGTTGATCATCAGCGTGCGCATGCCCTGTTGCGGCGTTTCGAGATACATCGGGACCCCGGTCACGGTGCGACCCGTCTCGAGCGTCGTCTGCCATGCGAAAGGCGCAGGGTCGGTTTGCAATTCCTTGCAGGGGCTCAGCCAGGGCAGACTGTTCAGCGCACGCCCGAGCAGTTCATTGGGCGTCTGATTCAACTTGGAGGCGAGGCTGCGGTTCGACAACACGATATTGCCTTCGTCGTCCGCCAGTACGACGCCCTCGGCCAGTACGTCGAGCGCGGCACGCACCCGCGCGGGTATCACCGCGCTCGGATCCAGATGCTTGAGTGCGCGGCGGATGAAGAGGTAATACGAAAACCCTCCGCCGACCGCCATGAAGAGCAGAAAATGCACGAAGGGGTTGCGCAGAACGCCCAGCATGCCGGTCGCCGCCAACGGCATAAAACTCAGCTCCAACGTACCCCAGCGTCCGGCCTGCGCATAGATCGGCACCGCGACATGTTCGGAGGATGGCTGCGCGGCCGGCGGCCAGAGCCGATCATGCGCCGAGGTGGCCAGCAGCAGCGTGCCGTCGTTGCGGCGCAATCCGGACGAGCGGATCTCCGGATAGCGTGTCACCAGTCCTTGCATCAGGGTCTCGATCGCGGGCAACGAGGTCTCGACCGGCAGCACGGACACCTGCATCGCCAAGGTCTCGCAGAGTTGCTGCCGTGCCTTGAACGCGTTTGCGCGTTCGTCCGGAAGCAGACCGATGAATTGCCCGAGCATCAGCAGGCCGAGCGTCAATGTGGCCAGACCGAGCGTGATACGGAGCGTATGCTGCGGGACCTTCATGACTGCGTATCGGCGCCGGCGGTTGTCCTGTCCAGCAGACGCGTCAGCTTGGTGCTGTAGCGATCTTCGAGCGCCGCCGCGGTGGCCTGGGCGCGTAGGCGTCGGCGCTTGGTGCGGCGATTGAGCGCCAGAATCGGCAAGGGATCGAACGGCGTCCAGAGCGGCATGGACGAGAGCAGGCTCGCGAGCAACGAACTGCCTTTGAGATACCAGTTGGTGGCGCCCGCGAACACGAACACCGACAGCGCCTTGGCCGTTTCGAGCACAAGTTGCTGACGGGCCCCCGACTCGGCGGCATCTGCGACCGCCATCTGTTCGCGCATGGCCGCGACATCGTTCCAAAACTCGGCACTCGCGATCATGACCTGCGCCAGGCCGTCGGGCTCCGGACGTAACGGCCGCGGCGCCGGCCCCGCGCCCGGTGGATCGCTGCCGCCGGAGACGCCGGCCCGGAACATCGATCGCGTCGACGGCAAGTTCGCGACGCCGTTATCGGGAGACATGCCGTCTGTCGGTGGGGAGATGCTGGAATCCATGGTCTCCATTACCGGCCCACCCGCTGCGGTGGTTTCGGCGTCGAAGGCATAATCCTCCGCCGGCGGTTCGACCAATTCCGCGGGCTGTGCGTCCTCTATTGTCTCTTCCGACGGTCGACTGTTGCCGCTCCGAACGCCCGGGGTGCCGCTGTAGGCCGACGGAACTTCGGGATTGGCTTCAGCTAGCCGTTCCAACGGCTCCGAGATCCCGCCGTCTACTGGCGAGGGCTCGGCATCGACGCCGTCCGGCATTTCCGACGGCTCCGTGTAGGCAGCCACGACGGTGTCCAGCTGAACGCGGTCGTTATCGCTGTCCAGGTCCCGCGAGGCGGTGGCGATCTCCAATGTCGCGCTCAACGTGCCATAGACGCCCTCCGATGAAACCAGCGTCAGGGTCAGATCGCTGGACGCCCCGGCCGGCAGGTCCATGCCCCGACATGTAGCCCCGTCCGCGCTGGCCGCGCAGGTCCAGCCCGTTCCGGCAAAATTCGCGTAAGCCGTCGCGGCAGGCGCGGTCAGGCCCAGAGTGACGTCCGTCGCGGTGTCGGGTCCGGTGTTCGTTATTTGCACCAGATAATCGAGTTCGCTCCCGACCGGCGTACTGGTCGATGACGCCGTCGCGCCCAGCACGAGGTCCGCCGTGCGCAGTTCCACCGCGCCGATATCGCAGGCGGCGTTCAGCTGCCGGTCGACGCCGCGCTGGTCGGTCGCCGGGCAGTTGGTAACGGCGCCGTCCCCGCCCGGCATGGCGGCATTCCCTGCATCGAGCAACGGACTGTCCGCGAGCGGCTGGTGATAGGCCGGGCTGCCGCCCTGGCTCGCCAAGACATCGAGCCGCGCGTCCAGCGGTGCGATCGCCGTGCCGATCCGATCGCCAGCGGCCGCGGCGATGGTGCAACCGGCATCGCTGCCGATGAAATTGTGTCCCAGCGAGGTCAGGGTGGCGGCGCACTCGGGCGACAAACCGTCGTCATCGAGGTTGCCGGCGAGGACGGTGTTCGCAAGTTCCACCCTG
>JBAYTM010000104.1:0-6987 GCA_041675685.1 Thiohalobacteraceae bacterium | reverse complement strand
CCTCGTTTCTTCGTAGCCATGGTGGGTAAGGATAACCGCCAAGACGCCAAGAGCGCCAAGAAAGATTTTTAAACCGCCAAGGCGCCAAGGCGCCAAGAAAACTTTTTGAAATGGAAACTCGAATACGAGGCGCCGGCGCGCGACTCACGAACCGGTTTTTGCATTAGTTCGGTTTTCTTGGCGTCTTGGCGCCTTGGCGGTTCGTAAAGGGGTTTCCTTTTCCTCTTGGCGGTTCAGAAAAACTCAGCTGACCACCGCCGCAGCCGCCTGCGCGCGCTCCTGGTCGCGGCGCACCAGTTCGCCGGCGAGCGCCAAGTAGGCGACGGCGCCGCGCGAGGCCTTGTCGTAGCGCAGCACCGGCATGCCGTGGCTGGGCGCTTCGGCGAGGCGAATGTTGCGCGGAATGATGGTGCGGTAGACCTTGTCGCCGAAATGTTCGAGAAGCTGCTCGGAGACCTGCGTCGCGAGATTGTTGCGGGCGTCGAACATGGTACGCAGCAGGCCTTCGATTTCGAGATCGGGGTTCACGGACTGCTGGATCTGGCCGACCGTCTCGACCAGCGCGGACAAACCCTCGAGGGCGTAGTACTCGCACTGCATCGGGATCAGCACCCCCTGGGCCGCAGTGAGCGCGTTGACGGTCAGCATGTTCAGGGAGGGTGGACAGTCGATGAGGATGTAATCGTAGCGCTCACGCAGCGGG
Organism: Thiohalobacteraceae bacterium; assembly: GCA_041675685.1. Classification (GTDB taxonomy): domain Bacteria; phylum Pseudomonadota; class Gammaproteobacteria; order Thiohalobacterales; family Thiohalobacteraceae; genus JAHJQQ01. The sequence goes on along the minus strand of JBAYTM010000104.1, from coordinate 6,284 downwards.
GTCAAGGCGTCGCGCAGCCGTTGACCCCCGTCCGCGGCGCGCAGCAACTCGACTTCCGCGGCGGTCAGATCGCTGTTGCCTGGCAGCACGTCGTAACCTGCGGCTTCGCTGGCGATGATGGTCTGCTCGGCGCCGGTTTCGCCGAGCAGCACGTCGCAGCTGGAATATTCGACCTCGTGTTTGTCCACGCCGCTGCCCATGGTCGCGTTGCCTTGCGGGTCCAGGTCGATCAACAGCACGCGCCGACGCGCCAGCGCCAGGGCCGCGGCCAAGTTGATGCAGGTGGTGGTCTTGCCGACGCCACCCTTCTGATTGGTGACTGCGATGATGCGTCCCATGATCCTGGCTGCGCTGCTGTCTACGATAGGGGCCCGAGTGTAACCCGCGACACGCCTCCAGCGAAGCGACGGGGGCGCAGTACCGGACGCGAAGTGCCGGCGCAGCGCGCAGCGTCGCGTTTGCGGGTAACGGCGAGGTTCAATTGGGCCGGAGTTCGACCAGGTGACGGTTGGCGTCCAGGCCCGGTACCTTCAAGGAGTGCGCCGCGAGCACGACGCTGGGGTCGGCCAGGGACTCGACCTCGGCCAGCGGGTAAACGCCTTTCATGGCCAGAATGCGGCCGTCGTCCGCGCAGAGATGTGCGCAGTGCTTGTGCATCTCGTCGAGCGACGAAAAGGCACGGCTGATAATGGTGTCGAACGGCTTCTTCGGCTGGTATTCCTCGATACGCACGTTTTCGACCGCCACATTGTCGAGCCCCAGTTCGATGACGGACTGCCGCACGAAGCGTAATTTTTTTCCGCTCGAATCCAGCAACACGAACTCCCAGTCCGGCCGCGCGATGGCGAGCACCAGACCCGGCAATCCTGCGCCGGTGCCGACGTCGAGGGTGCGCGGCCCTTTCAGAAAGGGCAATACCACCAAGCTGTCCAGGATATGCCGCGTCAGCATGTCCTGCGGTTTGCGCACCGAGGTCAGATTGTAGACGCGGTTCCATTTCGCGAGCAGTCCCACGTAGTCGAGCAACGCCGCGCGCGCGTTCGCGTCCAGCTGCAAGCCGGCTTCAGCGAGTCCATTGCCGAGAATTTGTTCCAAGTGCATAGATGGTGCCTTGAGTGATCCACTTCCCTGGCTACAAAGAGTTTCCGGCGCATGCGCCGCAATCGCCTAGGCGCGCTTGCGGATCGCGCCGCCTTTCTTGAGATGCACCAGCAGAATCGAAATTGCGGCCGGCGTGATGCCGGGGATGCGGGCGGCCTGTCCGAGCGTCTGCGGCCGATGCGTGCGGAACTTCTCGCGAACCTCGCTGGATAAGCCGCGTACCTGATCATAGTCCATATCGAGCGGCAGCGGTTGCTCTTCATGGCGGCGCTGGCGCGCGATCTCGGCCTGCTGGCGTTCGATGTAACCGGAGTACTTGGCCTGCACCTCGACCTGTGCGGCGACGCGCGCGCCCGCGCTGCCCGGACCGATGCCGGGCAGCGCCGTGAGCGCGGCGTAATCGACCTCCGGCCGCCGCAACAGATCGAAGGCGCGCTGTTCGCGCGCGAGCGGCGCGCCCAGGCGAACCTCGAGCGCACGCGCGGCCGGGCTGTCCGGCCGCACGCAGAGCGCGCGCAGCCGCTGCTGTTCGCGTTCGATGGCCTCGCGGTGAATCTCGAACGCAGTCCAACGCCGGTCATCGACCAGCCCGAGCTCGCGGCCGATCGGAGTCAGACGCAGGTCGGCGTTGTCTTCGCGCAGCAGCAGGCGGTGCTCAGCGCGACTCGTGAACATGCGATAGGGTTCGCTGGTGCCGCGCGTGATCAGGTCGTCGACCAGCACGCCGAGATAGGCCTGATCGCGCCGCGGCCACCAGGGCGCCTCGCCACGCGCCTTGCGGGCCGCGTTCAGTCCGGCCAGCAGGCCTTGTGCTGCGGCCTCTTCGTAACCGGTGGTGCCGTTGATCTGCCCCGCGAAGTACAGGCCGTCGATGACTTTGGTCTCGAGCGAGTACTGCAGATCGCGCGGGTCGAAGTAGTCGTATTCGATGGCGTAGCCGGGGCGCGTGATGTGCGCGTTTTCAAAACCACGGATGGAGCGTACCAAGTCGTACTGCACGTCGAACGGCAGGCTGGTCGAGATGCCGTTCGGATAGATCTCGTGGGTGTCGAGGCCTTCGGGTTCGACGAATATCTGATGCGCATCCTTGCCGGCGAAGCGATGCACCTTGTCCTCGATGGACGGGCAGTAGCGCGGACCGATGCCTTCGATGACGCCGGTGTACATCGGCGAGCGATCCAGGCCGCCGCGGATGATCTCGTGGGTACGGGCGTTGGTGTGGGTGATGTGACAGTCGACCTGGCGCGGGTGTTCCGCCGCACTGCCGAGGTACGAGAACACCGGCACCGGATCGTCGCCGGGCTGCGCCTGCATGACACTGTAATCGAGGCTGCGCCCGTCGATGCGCGGTGGCGTTCCGGTCTTCAGCCGATCCACCCGCAACGGCAACTCACGCAGGCGTCGCGCCAGTGCATTGGCCGGCAGATCGCCGGCGCGACCGCCCTCGTGATTGGACAGACCGATATGGATCAGGCCGCCGAGGAAGGTGCCGACCGTCAGAACCACAGAGGCTGCGGAGAAGCGCAGCCCCATCTGGGTCACCACGCCGGTGACCCGACCGCCGCTCACCACCAGGTCGCTGACGGCCTGCTGAAAGATCCGCAGGTTGGGCTGGTTCTCCAGGGCCAGGCGCACTGCGCGCTTGTAGAGGGCGCGATCGGCCTGGGCGCGGGTCGCGCGCACCGCCGGACCTTTGCTGGCATTGAGGGTACGAAACTGGATGCCGGCCTGGTCGGTGGCCCAGGCCATCAGGCCGCCCAAGGCATCGATCTCTTTGACCAGGTGCCCCTTGCCGATACCGCCGATGGCCGGATTGCAACTCATCTGGCCGAGCGTTTCGATATTGTGCGTCAACAGCAGGGTGTTGCAGCCCAGGCGCGCCGCGGCCATGGCGGCCTCGGCGCCGGCATGGCCGCCGCCGACGACGATCACATCGAACTGGTCCTGAAACTGCATAGCCTTGCGCCCGGGTATGCTGCGATGGGGCCGAAACTATACGCCAGCGCGGCCGATCCTGACCAGAAACCGCGGTCCGACCCGGGCCGCGCATTGTCGCGACCCCCTACTCAGCACAGGATAGACAAATGCCCAACGCCCTCGAACCCGTGATGCGACAGGCCAGCCGCATCATCCTCGGCAAGGATCGGCAGATCCGCCTGGCCGTCGCTTGCCTGCTGGCGCGCGGCCATCTATTGATCGAGGACCTTCCCGGCGTCGGCAAGACCACCCTGGCGCACGTCCTGGCCACCAGCCTGGGACTCGAGTATCAGCGCATCCAGTTCACCAGCGACCTGCTGCCGGCGGACATCCTCGGCATGTCGGTGTTCGATCGCGCCGCCGGCAGCTTTCAGTTCCATCCAGGACCGATCTTCGCGCAATTGATCCTCGCCGACGAGATCAATCGCGCCACGCCCAAGAGCCAGAGCGCCCTGCTCGAGGCCATGGAGGAACACCAGGTCAGCCTCGAAGGCGAGACACGCAGATTGCCGGAGCCCTTTTTCGTCATCGCCACCCAGAATCCCAGCGAGCAGATCGGCACCTTTCCGCTGCCGGAATCCCAACTCGACCGCTTTCTGATGCGTATCGAACTCGGCTATCCGGACGCCGCCGCCGAGCGCGAACTGCTGGGCGGCCGCGACCGTCGCAGCCTGTTGGCGGATCTGCAACCGGTGCTGGCGCCCGAAGAACTGGTGCAGCTCCAGAGGGAAGTGGAGTCCTTGCACGTCAGCCCGGCACTGCTGGATTACGTCCAGGATCTACTGGCCCTGTCGCGACAATCGGATCGCTTCCAAGCCGGCCTGTCGCCGCGCGCGGGGCTCGGATTGTTGCGCGCCGCGCGCGCCTGGGCGCGGCTCGCCGACCGCGACCACGTCCTGCCGGACGACATTCAGGCGGTATTGCCGGCGGTCGTTGGCCACCGACTGCGGGCCGCAGACCGCTTCCCCGAGCCGGGCGATACAGACGCACTGCTCGATCTACTTGCGGTATCGATTCCATAACTGTCTATAGTAAAAGGAGTAATGTCACATATATCGTCCTATACGAATATTTACAGGTGACTCTTGATTTTTGTATATAGGAAATATCCGTGATCAGGCGCTTGACGGGCGCGCTCCGCCGGCGTGCGCGGGCCTTGCTCCGACGCCGCACCGGCCGGGCCGCGGGCGGCGATTGGATAGAGCTTCGGGCACGGCGGATCTTCATCCTGCCGACCCGTGCCGGATGGGCGTTCGCCGCGCTGGTCCTGATCCTCCTGCTTGGGGCCGTCAACTACGACAACAATCTGATCTTCGGGCTCTGCTTTCTGCTGACGGCCCTCGGGCTGGTGGCTATGCTGCACGCCCACCGCAATCTGGCCCACCTGCAGTTGCGCGCCGGCCAGGGCCGACCCGGCTTCGTCGGCGACCGGCTCGGCTACCGGCTCTGGTTGCGACCCGGCGACGGTCGTCCACGCTATGCCGTCGAACTACGCCCAGCCGCCGGCCCGGCAGCCCTCACGCACGTCGGGCGCACGGGCACGGACCTCTGGCTGTACCGGGCGTCGAAGCGGCGCGGCCGGCAGCGCCTCGGCCCGGTGACCCTCGGCAGCTGCTTTCCGCTCGGCCTGTTCTACGCCTGGTCCTATCTTGAGTTCACGCACAGCGAATTGGCCTACCCGGCACCAGCGCCGCCGGGAGCACCCCTGCCCGACCGGGCGCAGGGGGAGCTGTTTCGGGGCGACCTGGACCCCGGCAATGAAGATTTCCGCGGGTTGCGCAACTACCGTCCGGGCGATTCGCTGCGCCATGTGCACTGGAAGGCGGTGGCGCGCGGCCAGGCCCCGCTGACCAAAGAGTTCGGCGCCGCCCGGGCGCCCGACTGCTGGATCGATTTCAACGCGGCGCCGGAACCGGATACCGAGGCGCGATTGCGGCGACTGTCGCGCTGGGTATTGGAGGCCGAGCGTGCACGACGCGGCTACGGGTTGCGGCTGCCCGGTCTCGAAGTACCGCCGGCCCGCGGCACCGGCCACCGCGCGCGTTGCCTGGCCGCGCTCGCGACCTTCTCCGTGCCGACATGAGCGTCCGGCCGCTCTGGCAACCGCGTCCGCGGCAGTGGTGGGGACTCGGACTGATCCTCGCGCTTGGCGCCGGTCCGCACCTGCTGCGCCTGCCGCTGTGGCTGTCCGGCATCTGGCTGCTCGTACTGGGCTGGCGCCTGGCGCTCGGCCTGCGCGGCCGGCCCATGCCGACTCAGGTGTTGCGGCTTTTGCTCACAGTTGCCGCGGCGGCCGGGCTCTATCAACACTTCGGCACGGTGCTGGGCCGCGACGCGGGCGCCGCACTGCTGGTGATGATGGCCGCTCTGAAGCTGCTCGAGCTCAAACAGCGGCGCGACGCCATCCTGCTGGTGCTGCTGAGTTATCTGCTGCTGGCAACCCAGTTCATGTTCGAGCAGTCGATAGCACAAGTCGTATATGCCCTGATTGCGGCGCTCGGCATCACGACCGTTTGGCTCGATCTGGGCGATCCCTTGGGCGGCCGGCGCTTGCGCGACGATCTGTCGCTGGCGGCGCGATTGCTCGGTCAAGCCACGCCCTTGATGCTGATCCTGTTCCTGTTGTTCCCGCGGCTGCCGGGGCCGCTCTGGTCCCTGCCCGCCGACGCGCACAGCGGCCGTAGCGGACTCAGCGGCGAAATGGAGCCGGGGCGTATCAGTCAATTGGCGCTGTCGCAGGCGGTGGCGTTCCGCGCCGATTTCTCCGGCCCGATGCCACCGCCTGCACAACGTTACTGGCGCGGCCCCGTGTTCGAGATGACCGACGGGCGGCGCTGGTGGGGAATCGGCGAGCAACCGAACCCGGGCGCGATGAGCGCGACCGCCCTGCCCAGGGTCCAGACGCGTGGGCATGCCTATCGCTACGTCATCACGCTCGAACCGACGTCCGGGCCTTGGCTGCCGGCGCTGGAATTGCCGGCGAGCTTCCCGGCCGATGCGGTCCAACTGCCTTCCCTGGAGCTCAAGGCCAAACGGCCCATCGACAGCCTGCGGCGCGACAGCTTCGTCTCCTATCCCGATTTCCGTGTCCAGAGCACCGAGCGCGCCATCCTGGAACGCAACCTCCGCGTGCCCGCCGGTACGAGTACGCGGGTGCGCGCACTGGCCGCAAGCTGGCGCGCCGCGGCCGCTTCCGAAGACGCGCT
>JBAYTM010000103.1:0-7050 GCA_041675685.1 Thiohalobacteraceae bacterium | reverse complement strand
GGCCGCCGCGCGCGCCGGCGCGACGTGACGGCGAGCGCGCACAGGACCGCGAGCAGAGCGTTTGGGTGCTGCGCGACGGCGTGCCGACCGAGATAATGGTCAGTGTCGGCGTCAGCGACGGCCTGTTTACGCAGGTGGTGTCCGGCGACCTACAGCCGGGCATGCGCCTTCTGACCGACCTGACCAAGCCAGCGCAATGAATGCCGCCCCGGTACAGGGCCTCCGCGCCGGGACCGCACGCGATCCGCGCGACACTACGCAGCCGGAGGCGACTTCGCATGGTGCCTGAAGCCGCGGCAGTCTCCGCGTCCTTGATCGAACTGCGCGGCGTCACCAAGGTCTATGGCACGGGCGATGCGGCCATGGCCGCCCTGCGTGGCGTGGATCTGCGCATCGAGCGCGGCGAGTTCGTGGCCGTGATGGGACCGAGCGGATCGGGCAAGTCGACCTGTCTGAATATACTCGGCTGTCTGGATATGCCGACCGCCGGCGAATATTTCTTCGCGGGCGTGGAGGTCGGCGGCCTGTCGCGCAACCAGCGCGCCGAACTGCGCCGACATTACCTGGGCTTCATCTTTCAGGGTTTCAATCTGCTCAACCGCACCTCGGCGCTCGAGAACGTGGAACTGCCCTTGCTGTATCGCGGCGTCGCCGCCGCCGAACGTCACCGGCTCGCGCGCAAGGCGCTGCAGACCGTCGGCCTGCAGAGCTGGGAGGCGCATACGCCCGGCGAACTGTCCGGCGGGCAGCAACAACGCGTCGCGATTGCCCGCGCCATCGTCACCGAACCGGAGGTGTTGTTCGCCGATGAGCCGACCGGCAATCTGGATACCGCGCGCAGCCGCGAGATCATGGAACTCCTGACCAGATTCAACCGCGAGCAGGGCATCACCATCGTCATGGTCACCCACGAGGCCGAGATGGCGGCGTTCGCCACGCGCACGGTGCGTTTCGTCGATGGCCTGGTGGCGTCCGACACGCGCCGGGAGGGCCCCGCCTGATGGTCTGGAATGCGCTGCTGCTGGCGCTGCGCGAGATCCGTCGCAACGTGTTGCGTTCGATCCTGACCATTCTCGGTATCGTCATCGGCGTCGCGGCGGTCATCGTCATGGTCACACTCGGTGGCGGCGCCACTGCGCAGGTCACGGAACAGATCTCCAGCCTCGGCACCAATCTGTTGATGGTGCGTCCCGGACAACGCATGGGCTTCGGTCAGATGTCCGATGCACCGCAATTCGATCTCGACGATGCCGAGGCGATCATGCGCGAGATCGATGCCGTGGTGGCGGTCGCGCCGGCCTCGTCGCGCCCGACCACGGCGGTGTTCGGCAATCGTAACTGGTCGACCAGCGTGAACGGCGTCGACGACCGTTATTTCCTGGTGCGCAACTGGACCTTGGCCGACGGCCGTGAATTCACGGCCAGCGAGCTGCGCGCCGGTTCCGCGGTCTGCATCCTCGGCGAAACCGTGCGCCGGGAGTTGTTCGGCGGGCAGAATCCGATCGGCAGCAAGCTGCGGCTGGAAAAGCTGTCCTGCGAGGTCATAGGACTGCTCGACGCCAAAGGCCAGTCGACCATGGGTTCGGATCAGGACGATCTGGTGTTGATGCCCCTGCGCGCCTTCCAACGCCGTATCGCCGGCAACCAGGACGTCGGTCTGTTGCAGGTATCGGTGCGCGAGGGCGCATCGACCGAGCAGGTGAAGCAACAGATCGAGGAGTTGTTCCGGGTGCGTCGGCATGTCGCGCCGAGCGAAGACGACGATTTCCAAGTGCTCGACATGAAGGAGATCGCCCAGATGCTCGCCGGCACGACCCAGGTGCTGACCGCCCTGCTCAGCGCGGTCGCTGCGGTCAGTCTGCTGGTCGGCGGTATCGGCATCATGAACATCATGCTGGTGTCGGTCACCGAACGTACCCGCGAGATCGGTATCCGGCTCGCCATTGGCGCCTTGGAACGCGAGGTATTACTGCAATTTCTGGTCGAGGCGGTGGTGCTGTCCTCACTCGGCGGGCTGATCGGCATACTGCTGGCGCTGATCACCTCGGTATTGCTCGCGGATCTGCTGAGCATCCCCTTCGTCTTCAATCCGGGGATCGTCGCCCTCGCGTTTCTGTTCTCCGCTGCGGTCGGGGTGGTCTTTGGTTTCTTCCCCGCGCGCAAGGCGGCCCGGCTCGATCCGATCGAGGCACTACGGCACGAATGAGGCGAGTGCGCGCAGCGGGACCTTTGTCGAGCGTTGGATGAGAGAGGTTACAATCTTGACCCATCTGCCGATCGTCTTTTTCAAGGAGAGAATCCATGTCCGCCACCGAAAGCATCCTTATGATCGTCACCAGTCATGATCGCATCGACGCCGATCACGCCACGGGGCTATGGTTCGAGGAGTTCGCCATCCCCTACGGAAAATTTCGCGACGCCGGTTATACGGTCGTCGTTGCCAGTCCGCGCGGTGGGGACACGCCGATCGACGCGCGCAGTCTCGAAAACTATCAGCCGACCGCGGCCAGCGAGACGGCCAAGGCAGCCCTGCGCGGCACCAGGAAACTCGATGCGACCATAAGTGCACAGGGGTTCGCTGCGGTGTTTTTCCCCGGCGGCCACGGCACCATGTTCGATCTGCCGGATAATCCGCAGGTGCAACGCCTGGTGCGCGAATTCGCCGAGGCCGACAAGGTCATCGCGTCCGTTTGTCACGGACCGGCCTGTCTGGTCGGCGTGATGCTCAAGGACGGCACCGCCTTCGTGAAGGGCCGCAAGGTCACAGCCTTCACCGACAGCGAGGAACGCGCCGTGCAACTGGATGAGGCGATGCCCTTCCTGCTCGAAAGCCGTCTGCGTGAACAGGGTGCGACCTTCGTCCCCGCCGTGGACTGGGCAGACAACGTCGTGGTCGACGGGAAACTCGTGACCGGCCAGAACCCGCAATCGAGCGCGTCGGCCGCTGATGCGGTGATCAGGCTTCTGGGCAGCAGCGGCTGAACGCTCTCCTGCGGGTGGCTGCCATCGACGCGGGGTAAATGATCAAGCCGACAACTAACGCGGCCCGGCGTTGTCTCATGCTGCCGCGAGTCTGTCTGCCAGAAATTCCATGACGTGCGCCGATTCCGCAGCCGGCGCTATGCGTGCCGGCGAAGGAGGGCGGTGGCAGCCGTCGTCGAGGCCAGCCTGCGCGGCAGGCAGACAGGGCCACAGCAGGAATAATGCGAAAAAGAAACGGCTGAAAACTCTGTTCCTCTGTCCTGTGCGCATGATATCTCCTCCCTGAAAGCCCGTGTCCCGGGTTCCCCCCGATCATTTGTCATACGAGTGTGGTCGCGCCGGTATGGCTTGCGTGCAGCGTCGGCCCCTGTGTACCCTGCCAGCGGTCCGCAAACAACAGACGGCCGTACGGAGCGCGACATGAAAAGATTGACGGATTGGATCAGGGCGACTTGGAATGAAGAGTCCAATGTCGGCAAGGCGAAGTTGGCGGTCATCGCGGTGCTGCTGTTCATCCTGATCGCCGCCCTGCTGCCCGATGCCGGTCGCGTGCCTCTGGGTGTGCCGGTCGATGAGATCGAACGCGAGTCCGGAATGGATGCGGATGCGGCGCGACAGGCGGCCGAGGCCTATCGCGGCTACGAGATGCGCATTGGCGAGCTGGAACGCGAGCGCCAGGAATTGCAGAACCGCCTGACGGAGGCGGAGCCCATCGAGCAGGCCGGGACCGAGGCGGCCGAGGCCTATCGCGGTTACGAGGCGCGGATCGCCGAACTCGAGCAAGAGAAGCGTGAACTCGCCCGGAAGATGATCGCGTTGGAAGCGGGCGGCGCGGCGGCCGATGCGGCACAGCAGGAGCCGGGTGATCAACCCGGGGCCGGACAGGCCTCGCGGCCCTATGGCGTGCGTATCGCCGAACTGGAACGCGAAAACCGCCGATTGCTGGAGCAGCTTGCCGAACGGGATCGGCACATCGCCGCATTGGAACAGGGGGTCGATCCTGCGCAGGCGACGGCTAACACGATGGAACTGCGTCTGCAGTTGCTGGCCCTGCGCGCCAATCTCAACGAGGTGTTGCGGCGACTTGGTGAAGCGGAGGCGGGTAGCGAGAGCGGACCCGGGAACGAGACTTCGGACGAAACACCGAGCGATATCCGGAGCGACGCCCCGAACGCGGTTCAATAATCGGCATTGTCAAATAGAATGCGTCGAGCGCGTCCGCGGAGGCGGGCGCGTACGCTTGTGGTGAAAGCCGTAACGCGCCCCCAGACGCGCAATAAGCGACTCGACGTATAAAAAGAATCACCGCAGGGAGGAATGGATGAAACGTATCGTCATCTGTTGTGACGGCACCTGGAACCGCGCCGACCAGCATCACAACGGCGAACCCTGCCCGACCAATGTGGTGAAGATCGGCTACCGTATCGCCAAACGCGATGGCGCGATCCCGCAGATCGTCTATTACGACCAGGGCGTCGGCACCGGCAATATCCTCGACCGCTACTCGGGCGGCGCGCTCGGCGAAGGGCTGGAAGACAACGTCTACGACGCCTACCGGTTTTTGATCGCCAATTACGAGCCCGGCGACGAGCTCTACTTTTTCGGCTTCAGCCGCGGCGCGTTCACGGTACGCAGCGTGGTCGGCATGGTGCGCAAGTGCGGGGTCCTGAATGCCGCGTCGGTGCGGCGCTATCGCGAGGCCATCGAACTGTATCGTTCGGAACATCATCCGACCGATGCCCTGCCGATCCGGTTTCGCGGCGAGTGCTCGGTCGTCGGCGATGACAAGATCAACGTCAAGTTCATCGGTGTCTGGGATACGGTCGGCGCGCTGGGTATACCCTTGCGCGGCCTGCGCAGTCTGACCCGCGCCAAATACCAGTTTCACGACACCGAGCTGAGCGGCACGGTCGAGAACGCCTATCATGCATTGGCGATCGACGAACATCGCGCCCCGTTCGAGCCGACGCTCTGGGCCTACAAGCCGAAGCCCGGGCAGACCATCGAGCAGGTCTGGTTCTGCGGCGCGCACAGCGACGTCGGCGGTGGCTATCCGGAAAGCGGGCTGTCCGACATCGCACTCGACTGGATGCTTGGCAAGGCGGGCAAGACGGGGCTGCGGTTCGCCGACGACGCGGTCAAGGCGTATCCGCTCGCGCCGGACCCCGGCGGCACGCTGCACGACTCCAAGACCGGCCTTTACCGGATGACCGCCGGCATCGAGCGACCCATCGGCGGCGCCGCCCCGGACCCGCAGACGCCCCCCGGGTCCGCGGACGCAAAACGCCCGGTCGATCCGACCCAGGCCGTGCACACCAGCGTGCTCGAGCGTTGGGACCGCGACGCTGAATATCGGCCGGCCGCGCTGCGCGACTATTTCGAACGTATCGGGGATGTGCGCGCCCGCGCTTGAGGGGGACTGGGTGCCGTTCAGCCGGCGCGGCGCGCCGTCCGACCTTTGTCGCGTTTCAATTCCGCCGCGCTCGGGCCCACCGTGTCCGCGGCGCGCGCGCCGCGCTCGCCGAGCGGGCGCGGTTGTCCGGTGGTGCTGTCCTGTGCGGTCTGTCGCTCCATTTCCGTGTTCAACACCGCGCCGAGCACCACCGCGTAGGCCGAGACGTACAGCCACATCAGCAGCACGATGACCGCGCCGAGCGAGCCATAGGTCTCGTTGTACGAACCGAGGTTGGCGACATACCAGGAGAAGCCTGCGGAGGCGGCCAGCCACAACAGCGCGGCGCCCACCGCGCCCCAACTGACCCAGCGCCAGCGCGCATCGCTGCGGCTGGGGCCGAACCGGTACAGAAAGGCCAGCATGGTGATGCCCGCGATGCCCAGCAGCGGCCACCGCACCAGTGTCAGTGTCGTCCGCAGCCAGTCCGGCACCGGCAGAATGCCGATGGCCACGGGAATCGCCAGTACCAGCGTCAAGGTCACCAGCGTAAAGGCGATGCCGGCCACCACCGTCGCCAATGCCTGGGCATTGAGCAGGATGAAACTGCGCTTCTCGTCCTCGCCGCTCGCAATGTTGAGCGCAATGAAAAGGGCCTTCACGCCTTTCGCGGCACTCCAGAGCGCCAGCAGCAGGCCGCCGACCGCCCCCAGCGTCAGCGCGCCGCCCGACTGGCTGACCAAGTCACGCAGCTGCTGTCGCAGCAGTTCGCTGGCCTGCCCAGGGATCAGCCCGCTCAACGCCTGCAACTGGTTCTCGACGGCGGATTCGTCGGCGAACAGCCCGTACATCCCGACCGCCGCCGTCAGCGCCGGAAACAGACTCAGCATCGCATAGAAGGCGACGCCCGCCGCCACCAGGCCGATGCTGTGCTCGGAAAGCGAGCGCCGCACCCGCTTCGCCACGTCCTTCCAACCCGGCGCCGGTATGTCGCTTGGCTGTTGCGCCCCGCGGCCGCGCTCGTCCGGGCGTGGGTCCCTGCTGCGCTTGCGCTCCATGTCGTCGGGCTCTGTCCCGGCTGCCGGCGGCCTCTCGCGAGGCCGCGCTACACCACCAGCGTCCGCATCAGTGAGGCAGCCTCCCGGATTCGCTCCCTGTCCCGGGCGCGTCTCCGGACTCCCTGGCTTCCTTGGCCGCTTCGCCGGACATCCGGCCGCCGCGTTCCTGGCCTTCGCGGAGATTCTCGAAGGGTTCCGCAGCACGCGGTCCGGCCTCGCCCGGCGTGCCGGAGCTGCCGGCTGTCTGTTGGCGGTGCGCGCCGGTGTGGGGATCGCTGCCGCCAAGCTCCCGCCGCGCCGCCTCGGCGGCGGATTCCGCCGCCGTCCGCACACGCCGTTGGCCTTCCTCGGCCAGCGACTCGGCCTGGTGCTCCACGTTGCGCTTGAACTCGTCGCTTTTGTTGCCCAGCAACTCGCTCTCGCGGCGGGTCGACGGCAACAGCCCGCCGAGGATGGCGCCGACGGTCAGCGCGATGCCCGCTGCGACCAGGGGCTGCTCATGGATGAACTGGCTGGTGCTCTGCCGGGCGTGCCGCGCCTGCTCACGTGCCTGTCCGGCGCGCCGGCGCGCGTTGTCGCGCGCGTCGTGCAGACCGCGGCGCGCGCTTTCGACGCGTT
>JBAYTM010000102.1:0-7055 GCA_041675685.1 Thiohalobacteraceae bacterium | reverse complement strand
TTCACCCTAGGGCCTGATCTATGATCAGCCCGTATCCATTGGGCAGCCTGATCTATGATCAGCCCGTACCTATCGAGCGGCCCGATCTATGATCGGCCCGTATCTATCAAGCGGTGCCGATCTATGATCCGCCCGTATCCATTGAGCGGTCCCGATCTATGAGGCGGCGGGTGTGGATCCCGCTTGCCGGCATCATCGCCGTGCTGCTGGTCCTGTTTGCGGCGCTGGCGCTATTGCTGTCGACCGAGCGCGGCCTGCACTTCGGCCTGCAGGTGGCGCAGCGGTTCGCACCCGGCGAGCTGAGCTGGTCGCGGGCGACCGGGCAGCTGATCGGTCCACTGCGTTTGGAGGACATCGAGTACCGTCAGGACGGCAACCGTTACCGGATCGGCCGCGTGAGCTTCGACTGGTCGCCGGGACGCCTGCTGGCGCGGCGGTTGAGCGTGCATCGCCTGCATGTCGACGACGTCGATATCCTGCTAGCGGAAAGCACCGAGGAGGCGCCAGCCGAGCCGTTCGAGCCTGGGTGGTCGTTGCCGGTGGAACTGGTGTTGCGCGATCTGCAGCTGACCGACCTGACCGTTCGCAAGAACGGCGCCGAGCCGGTTTCGGTCGCGACGTTCCGCCTGACCGCCCACAGCGGCCTGGACTGGTTGCAGATCGAGCGCCTGCAACTGCGCATGGCGCAGCTTGCGCTGGACGTCCAAGGCCGCCTGGGCCTGGGCGCCGACAGCTTTACCGACCTGTCCCTGGATTGGCGCGCCACGCTGCCGGGTTACGCGCCGGTCGCCGCGCAAGGCCGGATCGAGGGCACCTGGCGACAGGCACTGTTCAGTCAGCAATTCACCGCGCCCACCGCCGGGCAGCTGCGCCTGGCGGTGCGCGAGCCCTTTGCCGATCTGCGCTGGGCGCTGGAACTCGAGGTCCCTGAGACCCTGCTGACCGACGTCAACGCAACCTGGCCCGCGCAACGCCTGGGCATTGCGTTGTCGGGAAACGGCAGCCTGGGCGACGCCGAACTGGGCGCCGATCTGAAGACCGACTGGGCGGCCAGCGAAGTCTATCCGTTGCGTATCGATGCGCAGGCGACCCGCGACGAAGCGGGCCGGTTGCAGTTGCAGCCGTTGGTCGTGCAGCAGGGTGACAGCCGCGTCCGTCTGACGGGCAATTGGGACCCGGACCAGGAACGCTTCGAGGCGCGTCTGGCGGCGGACCATGTGCGCTGGCCGTTGGTCGAGGCGCCGCAACTGGCGGCGCCGCACTTCGAGCTGCAAGCCAGCGGCCGCCTGGAGGATTACCGCTTGTCCCTCAGCGCACGGCTGGAAGGCCCCGGTATCCCGGCGGCGGAGATCGCAGGCAGCGGACGAGGCGACGCCGAGCGGCTGCAGATCGAACAGATCGGCATTCAAACGCTCGACGGGACGGTGCAGGCCACGGGGACCCTCGGCTGGGCGCCCGCACTGGCCTGGGATCTGGAGATCGCCGCGCACGACATCGATCCCGGCCGTCACTGGCCGGACTGGCCCGGCAGAATTTCGGCGCAGTTGCGCGGCGAAGGGGTCCTGGATGGCGCGTTGCGCGCGGCGGCGCACATTGACCAGCTCGCCGGCGAGCTGCGCGGCTACCCCGTCGGTGGTCAAGGTAGTGTTCGCTGGCAGGACGAGCGACTCCAGGTCGAGGCCCTGCAACTCAGCTCCGGTGACGCACGGCTCGAGGTGGACGGCAGTCTCGCCGACCGTTGGGACATCGATTGGACACTGAGCGCGCCGGAGCTCCAGCACCTGGCCCCGCATCTGGCCGGTACCCTGAACGCGGCCGGCCGCCTCGTCGGCGCGCGCGAAACGCCGCGTCTGCAGCTTGAGGCGACGCTGAAGGATTTCGCGCTGGACCAGGCCCGCCTCGCGGCCCTGCAATTGAATGCCGATGCGGGCCTGGAGCCGGGTGCCGCCCTGCGACTCAGCGCACGCGGACAGGACCTGCGGCTGGCGGAACGCAGCTTCGATACGCTGCGCCTGGATCTAACCGGCCAGCGCGAACAGCACCTGCTCGACCTGCTCCTGCAAGGTGCCGACCACGAGCTGCAACTGCTGGCCCGCGGCGGCTGGGATGGCGAGTCCTGGACGGGGCGGCTGGAACACGCGGACTGGCGGCTGCCGGAAACCGGCGCCTGGTATCTGGACGAGGCCGTGGCCCTGCGCCTCGGCGCCGACACCGGAAACCTCGAGAACGCCTGTTGGCGACAGGAAGCGACCCGCCTGTGCGGCGCATACGACTATGGTCCCGAGGCCCAGCGTGTGGAGGCGCGACTCACCGAATGGCCGCTGGCCAATCTGCACGATGCCCTGCCGCCCGACCTCCAGATCCGGGGCGGGTCCTTGACGGCGCAGTTGGATGCCGAGCTGCCGACCCAAGGGGTCGCGCGCGCCGAGGCGCAACTGCAACTGACGCCCGGGTCGCTGACCTGGCAGGAGTCCGGACAGCCGGTCGAAACCGGATTTGGCGGCGCCGATGGCAGTCTGCGACTGGATGCCGAGGGCGCCCGCGCCGAGCTGCAGCTGCGCCTCAGCGGCAACGATCAACTGGCGCTCCAGGCGTGGCTGCCGGAATACCGGCCCGGCGTGGCGCCGTCCGCACAGCCTTTGCGGGGCAGTCTGCAAGGCGAGGTCCGCGATTTTTCACTGCTCGACGCGCTGATGGCGGCACTCGACGAGCCGTCCGGCGTGCTGCGACTCGATGCCACATTGGACGGCACGCTGGCCGCGCCCGAGATGCGCGGCGCCCTGCAGCTGTCCGAAGGCCGGGCCTTCGTCGGGCCGGCCGGCGTGCAGGTGGAAGAGGTCCAGCTGGAAGTGCGCGGCGATCCCATCGCCGGTCGGCTGGAACTGCAGGGCAGCGCCCGCTCCGGTCCCGGCAGGATCGAGTTGGAGGGCTCGCTGGCGGAGTTCCGCAGCCCGCAATTGAGCGGCGAGCTGCAGATCGCCGGTGAGCGTTTCGAGGCGGTGAACCTGCCGGAGGCACGCGTGCTCGTCACGCCGACTCTACAGGCGTCGGTGCGCGCAGGCGCCGTGGAGGTCAGCGGCGAGGTGCATATCCCCGAGGCGCGGATCGAGCCGCGCGATCTGTCCGGTGCCGTCACCCCCTCGTCAGACGTGGTGCTGGTTCAAGAGGAAGAGGCGCCGGCGCCACCCGGCTGGACCCTAAGCAGCCGCGTGCGCGTCAGTCTCGGTGAGGCGGTGCACTTCGATGGGTTCGGCTTGAGCGGGCGCTTGACGGGTGCCGTAGAGGTCATCGACCTGCCCGACCGGGTCACCCTGGCGCGCGGTGAGCTGGCGGTGAAGGACGGCCTCTATACGGCCTACGGCCAGGAGCTGGAGATCGAGCAGGGACGTGTGCTCTACCGCGACAGTCCGCTCGGCAACCCGGCGCTGGACGTGCGTGCGGTGCGCAGGACCGGCGATGTGGTCGCCGGGGTGCGGGTGCTCGGTACGGCGCAGGACCCGGAGGCGGAGTTGTTCTCCACACCCGGCATGCCGCAGGCCGACGTCCTTTCCTATCTGCTGCTCGGACGTCCGGTCGCGAACGCATCCGGCGGTGAAGGCGAATTGCTGATGCAGGCCGCCACCTCGCTCGGCCTGAAGGGCGGCAACGCGCTGGCCGAGCGGATCGGTGGCGCGTTCGGTCTGGACGAGGTGTCGGTAGGGGGCGGTGGAGATCTGGACACCGCGGCATTGACGGTCGGGAAATACCTGTCGCCGCGTCTGTACCTCAACTACAGCGTCGGCCTGCTGGACGCGGCGAACCGGCTACGGCTGCGCTACGAGCTGAGCAAGCGCCTGTCGCTGCAGACCGAGACCGGCACGGAGACCGGCGGCGATCTGTTGTACAGGATCGAACGTTAACTTCAAGCGAACCGGCGCGGCAGCGTCGATCAGAAGAAGGTCCCGTCGATCGGTGAGGAGGCGCTGGCGAAACGCTTGCGCGGGATGCGTCCGGCGCGGAAGGCTTCGCGGCCGGCCTCGATGGCCTTCTTCATCGCCGAGGCCATGAGCACCGGGTCTTGCGCACCGGCGATGGCGGTGTTCATCAGCACCCCGTCACAGCCGAGTTCCATCGCAATCGCGGCGTCCGAGGCCGTACCCACGCCGGCGTCGACCAGGATGGGCACGGAGGCGTTCTCGACGATGGTGAGGATGTTGTTGGGATTGCGGATGCCCAGGCCCGAGCCGATCGGCGCCGCCAGCGGCATCACCGCCACACAACCCATGTCTTCGAAGCGCTTGGCGATGATCGGATCGTCGTTGGTGTAGACCATCACCTTGAAGCCGTCCCCGATCAGCGTCTCGGCGGCGCTGAGCGTCTGGATGACATCCGGAAACAGGGTCTTCTCGTCGCCGAGCACCTCGAGCTTCACCAGATCGTGACCGTCCAGCAGCTCGCGCGCCAGGCGGCAGGTGCGTACCGCATCTTCGGCGGAATAGCAGCCGGCCGTGTTCGGCAGATAGGTGTACTTCGACATCGGCAGGGTATCCAGCAGGTTTGGCTGCTTGGGGTCCTGTCCTATATTCGTGCGGCGGATCGCGACCGTGATGATCTCCGCGCCGCTCGCCTCGACCGCGCGCCGGGTCTCGTCCATGTCGCGGTACTTGCCCGTGCCGACCAACAGGCGCGACTGGTAGACGCGCCCCGCGATCAGCAGACCGTCGTCACTCGATATCTTGGGTTTCATGATGCTCGACATCTGTATTTTCCTTTGCGCGGGACGAGGTGCCAGGTGCTAGGGCCGAGGTAGGGTGAAGTTTTCCTCGGCCCTAGCACCTGGCGCCTCGTCCCTGCCATAGACGGCGGCATCAGCCGCCGCCTATGGCCTGAACTATTTCGATACGGTCGCCGTCGCGCAGTTCATGCGCCCCGTACCGACTGCGCGGCAGGATCTCGCGGTTGATCTCCATCGCGAGCCGGCGACCGCCGAGTTCGAGCAGCTCGACCAGCTGCGCGGCGGTGAGGCCCGGCGCTACGCTGCGCTGTTCACCGTTGACTGTGATTTGCATCATGACGCTTGGGTTCGTATAGACGGATCGGTTTGCGCGCGGACCGGCGCGCGTCCCGGGATTCTACAACAAAACGCCGACGGCGTCGGGCGTGGCGTCCGGGGGCCTCGGCGATGTGAAAACCGATTTAAAGTCCGGGCGCGTTGCATGTAGAATCGGCGCTGCCGCGGGTGTAGTTCAATGGTAGAACGGCAGCTTCCCAAGCTGCATACGAGGGTTCGATTCCCTTCACCCGCTCCATCTTCCTACCGCGACAGTCTTCCGGATTTCTGTTTCCCAAAACGCCGCCGGGCGCCGCGGCGGTGCCGGCGGCGCCCGGGGCAGGCGCTACTTATCAGCAGACGCCGTCAGCCAGCCGGTGTCCGGCGTTCGGGTATCAGGCGTTCGCGCGCCAGATGTTCGTGCAACTCGAGCGTCGGCAACTTGGACAGGTCCTTGGCCAGTTCCTTAATCTCGACGCCGGCCTTGAGCAGCCCGTCCAGTTCATTGCGCAGAAATCCGAGCACGCGTTTTTGCGCGACCAGGACCAGTTGTCGGGTGCTGTTCGTGCGCAGCAGGCGTTCCGCCTCCCGCGCGATGTCGCGGGCGAATCGGCGCTCGAATGCGTCCTCGTGCTGCGTGCGATGATCATCGTAGCCGTGCGCGGGGCTGCCGCCACCGCCGCGGTTGCGGCCGGATTTGTTATTGGTCCACAGCTCGTTGCCTGCCGCCTCCCGCTCCAGGTTGACCAGATCGTTGACCTCACAGAGATTGGGCCCGGATTCCATTTCCGGATATTCGACATCTTCCACGGTGAAGAAACGGGCACGTGAACCACCGGCAACCACAACGCAGTTATGTTGCATGAGGGTACTCCTTCGTCATCGGACGCGTGGGCGGCGGCGCCATTCGGCGCGCACCAGAAAAGTCGACGGCCTGGATGGGTCGTTGTGGACGGGGAATCGGCTGATTCGGACCTGTAATTGTGGGGATATGGAAAGCACAGCGACCATATGATTGTGATAGCCCCGGTTGAAGCGGAATTCAAGGGGCATACACTGACAAAGGCCGGATACGCGGTCGATTGCGTAGCGGCAGGCGAGGTCCGCTGCATCTTCCCGCCTCGGCGTAGGCAGGCTCCCTGGCGGCCCGTATACTCGTACGACAGCTCCGTAGAATTGGTTCGGTAAAACAAGGACTCGTAACGTATGAACAAAGTATTGCGTGTGATCGTCATCCTGGTGGTGGTGCTCGTCCTGCTGGTGGCGGCAGCGGCGTTCATCCTGCCGCGCGTGATCGACCCGAACAATTACCGCGACGAGATCGCCGCGCTGGTCAAGGACAAGACCGGACGGGACCTGACCATCGCCGGCGATATCGGTTGGTCGGTATTCCCCTGGCTGGCCGTGGAACTCGGCGAGACGCGCCTTTCCAACGCGGAAGGCTTCGGGCCCGAGCCCTTTGCCCAGGTGAATGCCGCGGAGATCCGCGTCAAGCTGCTGCCGCTGCTGCGAAAAGAGGTGCAGATGTCGACGGTCGTGCTCGACGGCCTGCAGGTGAATCTCGCCAGGGACGCCAGCGGCCGCAGCAACTGGGACGATCTGGTGCCCGAAGCGTCCGAGGCGCCCGCCTCCGAACCGGCCGAGGCGGCCGGCGGTCCGCCCATCGCGGCCTTGGCGATCGGTGGCGTGCAGGTGCACGACGCGCGTCTGGTCTGGGACGATCGGCAGGGCGGCACACGGCAGCAGATCGATCAGCTGAACTTCGAGCTGGGCGCGATCGGCGGCGGTGAACCGGTCGACCTGAGCCTGGCGCTCGTGGTCACCGGCGGCCAACCTGAATTGCGATCGGAGGTGCGGCTGATCGGCGAAATCAGCCTTTCGGAGGCCCTCGACCTGATCGAAGTGCGCGATCTGAACGTCAGTCTCGCCGCGCAAGGCGAGCAGCTCCCCGGCGGCGCGCTGAATGCCGCCCTCAGCGCCCAGCTGGAGCTGGACCGGAATCAGCAGACCCTGAGTCTGAAGGAGC
>JBAYTM010000101.1:0-7084 GCA_041675685.1 Thiohalobacteraceae bacterium | reverse complement strand
TCCGTGTCCAAGCCGACCTCGCGTTGGGTAACGATGCAACCGCCGTGCTGATGCACGAACTCGATAGGGTCCTCGAGGGTGATGATATGTCCCGCGCTGTTCTGGTTGCGGTACCCGATCACAGCCGCCAGCGAGGTCGACTTACCCGTGCCGGTGCCGCCGACGAAGATCACCAGACCGCGCTTGGCCAACGCGAGACTCTTGATCACGGGCGGGAGAAACAATTCGTCCAGCGTCGGAATCTCGGTTTCGATGCGCCGCAGGACCATGCCTGTGTGGTTGCGTTGATAAAAGGCGCTGACGCGGAAACGACCGAGGCCCGGCTCGCTGATCGCGAAGTTGCATTCGTGGGAGTGATCGAACTCTTCGCGCTGATCCGTCGACATGACCGAGTAGACCATGTCGCGCGCCCGCGCGGAGCTCAATTTGTCCTCAGATACGGGCGTGATCTTGCCATCGATCTTGAGGCTGGGCGGTACACCGGCCGTGACGAACAGGTCGGATGCCTTCCTGCTCACCATCAATTTCAGCAAGCCACTCATGTCCATGGCGGAACGTCTCCTGAACGGCCTTTGTCCCAGGCTTAGCGGAACAACTCCTTGTTGGCCGCCTTGCTGCGTGCGTCACCCTTGGTGACTATACCCTTCTGCACAATCTCCTGCAGATTCTGATCGAGCGTCTGCATGCCGTACTGTTGCCCGGTTTGGATCGACGAATACATCTGCGCAACCTTGTCCTCGCGGATTAGATTACGGATCGCGGGCGTACCGATCATGATCTCGTGCGCCGCGACGCGGCCGCCACCGACCTTCTTCAGCAGCGTTTGCGAAATGACTGCGCGCAACGATTCCGACAGCATCGACCGGACCATGGATTTTTCGGCAGCCGGAAACACGTCGATGATACGGTCGATGGTCTTGGCCGCGGAACTGGTATGCAGGGTGCCGAACACGAGATGACCGGTTTCGGCGGCCGTCAACGCCAGGCGGATGGTCTCCAGGTCGCGCATTTCGCCGACCAGGACGATGTCCGGATCTTCACGCAGCGCCGAGCGTAGCGCCTCGGAGAATCCGAGCGTATCGCGATGCACTTCGCGCTGGTTGATGAGGCATTTCTTGGATTCGTGGACGAATTCGATCGGGTCTTCGATAGTCAAAATATGCTCGAAGCGCGACTCGTTGACGTGGTTCATCATTGCCGCGAGCGTGGTCGATTTTCCGGAGCCGGTCGGCCCGGTTACCAGCACGATGCCGCGGGGCTGATCGGCGATGTCCTTGAATACCGAGGGACACTTCAGGTCTTCCAGGCTCATGATCTTGGACGGAATGGTGCGAAAGACCCCGCCCGCGCCACGATTGTGGTTGAAGGCGTTGACACGGAAACGCGCCAGGTTGGGGATCTCGAACGAAAAGTCGGTCTCCAGGAACTCTTCGAAGTCTTTGCGCTGCTTGTCGTTCATGATGTCGTAGACCAACGCGTGGACCGCCTTGTGATCCAGCGCCGGCACATTGATGCGGCGGATATCGCCGTCCACACGGATCATCGGCGGCAGGCCGGCGGAGAGGTGCAAGTCGGAGGCATTATTCTTGACTCCGAAAGCGAGCAGTTCTGCGATATCCATTCGTGTCCCCTGAACTTCAGTTTCGATGCTGACAGGTCCGCCGGGCCTTGAGCACGGCGGGTTCTGTAGATATCGTCAGCACTGCCCGTCCCTTGACCTCGACTGTCGGAGGGCCGGCAAAAGTATAGCGCCAAGCCTGGGATCGGACGGATGCACCGAGAAAGCCACCGAGAACAACGAATCATCGAGGGTTTGCGGACGGTACGGGCACGCATCGATACAGCCGCGCGGAGCTTCGACCGGGATCCGGCCGGCATCCGTCTGCTGGCGGTAAGCAAGCTGGTTTCCGCGTCGGATATACGCATCGCGCACGCGGCGGGACAGGACTGTTTCGGCGAGTCCTATCTCAACGAGGCGCTTCCAAAGCTGGCCGCTCTGCAGGACCCGGCCCCCGAATGGCATTTCATCGGCCCGGTGCAGTCCAATAAGACGCGCGGGATCGCCGAGCAATTCGATTGGGTGCATAGCGTCGACCGGTTGAAGATCGCCCAACGCCTGAGCGAGCAGCGTCCGCGCGCCCGCGCGCCCCTGAATATCTGCCTGCAAGTCAATATCAGCGACGAAACGACCAAGTCGGGGCTCTCTCTCGATGCCCTGTATAGGCTTGCGCCCGAAATCGCAGCCCTGCCGAACCTGCGCCTGCGCGGCCTGATGGCCATCCCGGCACCCAGCGCGGACCGCGATGTGCAGCGTGCCGCGTTCCGCGGACTGCGCGCGGCGCAGGACCGGCTGAATGCCCAGGGGCTCGCGCTGGATACCTTATCGATGGGCATGTCGGACGATCTGGAAGCCGCGATCGCCGAAGGCGCGACCATCGTCCGGGTCGGCAGCGCCATCTTCGGCGCACGAAAGTGAACGCCGCCGCCGGCGACAGGCTTCCGCGCCAGCCCCGAATTGAAAACCGATCGGCAAAAGCATGTCGGTCAGCGTATTTCTTCCCGTGCGATCGATACGCGAGGCTGCGGGCCGCTTTGCGTCGCGCGCGGTTTACGGCGAGAATAGCCGCCCATGACGACTCCTTCCCTGTGCTTCATCGGCGGCGGCAATATGGCGCGCAGCCTGATCGGTGGACTGATCGCCGACGGCTGGCCGGCCGATCGCATCCGCGTCTCCGACGTCGATACCGAGGCACTTGCCCGGCTGGGGCAACGCTTCGGCGTCGCCATCGGCACCGACAATACAGAAGCGGCGGCCGCAGCGGATATCCTGGTCCTGGCCGTCAAGCCGCAAGTCATGCATGCCGTCGCGTCCGACCTGGCCTCCGCCGGGATGACGCGTGGACGACTGGTCATCAGCATTGCGGCCGGCATCCGCAGCAGCGATCTCGACCGTTGGCTCGGTGGTGACAACGCCATCGTCCGCTGCATGCCGAATACACCCGCCCTGGTCCAAAGCGGCGCAACCGCCTTGTTCGCCAACGCCCGAGTCGGCAGCGAACAGCGCGATCAGGCGGAAAGTATTTTGCGGGCGGTCGGCCTGACCCTCTGGCTGGACGACGAACAACAGATGGATGCGGTCACCGCGCTGTCCGGCAGCGGGCCGGCATATTTCCTTCTGGTGATGGAGGCGCTACAGGCGGCTGGCGAACGCCTGGGGCTGCCGGCCGACACGGCACGCCTGCTGACCCTGCAGACCGCCTTCGGCGCGGCGAAAATGGCCCTGGAAAGCGCCGAGGACGCCGGCACACTGCGGCGTCAGGTCACGTCGCCGGGCGGCACCACGGAACGGGCGATCCAGGTCATGGAAGAGGGCCGGCTGCGCGAGCTTCTGGAACGTGCGTTGTCTGCGGCCCGCGACCGTTCCCGCGAACTCGCCGATCAACTGGGACACTGAGCATGGGCCCCGGATACTTCACCAATCCGCTCGAGTTCGTCGTCAATACCCTGTTCAGTCTGTATGTGCTGGCGCTGATGCTGCGCTTCCTGCTGGCCTGGGTACGCGCCGATTTCTACAACCCGGTCAGCCAGTTTCTGGTCAAGATCACCAACCCGGTATTGCTGCCTCTGCGCCGCCTGATCCCGCCGGTCGGTGGCATCGACATGGCCTCGGTGGTACTGATTCTTGCCGTGCAGATGCTCGGCATCGCGCTGATCCTGCTCCTGCGTGGCGGCGGCATCGATATTCAGGCGCTGGTTTTCATCAGTCTGGCCGAGGTCGTCGACCTCGCCTTCAAGGTGTTCATCTATGGGATCGTCATCCAGGCCATTCTGAGCTGGGTCAATCCCGGCGCCTACAATCCCGCCGTCAATCTACTGCACTCGCTCACCGAACCGGTATTGCGGCCGGCCCGTCGATTGCTGCCGCCGATCAGCGGGCTGGACCTCTCGCCACTACTCGCGATTCTCGGACTGGAAGTGCTGCGCCGCCTGATCGTGCCATTGCTAGCCGCGCTCGGTAGCTAAGTTTTTCCATGCGCGCCCCGCTGCCGCGCTGGTACCGCTGGGAGGGAACCGATCTGGTGCTGGCCCTGCATGTTCAACCCGGTGCACGTCGCGATGAAATCGTCGGCACCCATGGCGACCGTCTCAAAGTACGCATTACGGCCCCACCGATCGAAGGCAAGGCAAACCAGCACCTGATTAGATTCCTGGCCGAGGTATTCGGTGTGCCCGCCTCGAACGTCGAGCTGCTCTCCGGCGGCAGCGGGCGTGAGAAGCGCCTGCGGGTGCATAACCCGCGCCGCCTGCCATCGCAAATCCCTCCTTCCGCCGAAACGTGACCCCTGTCACAGCCGGGAAAGACGTCGGCATCGTCCCCGAAAACTACGCTAAGCCACTGTTATCTGAACTCAAGAATTGACCTCCATGGTCGCTAGCCCGAAGAGGAGTTGCGGCCGACCCGGCCGTGCGCCCCGTTTGTGAGGATCGATTGAATGGCTCAGGATCAGTTCAGTCTGCGAATGCGCGCCTACGACGCGTGGAAGGCGGACGTACTTCGCACCTTAGAAGAATTCCAACACTGGCTCGATACGCGCGAACTGAATGAAAGCGAAAACGACCTGCGCATCTACGAGACGCTCGAGGCGCTGCGCAAGGATCGCCTGACGCTGGCCTTCGTCGCGGAGTTTTCGCGTGGGAAGACCGAGCTCATCAACGCCATTTTCTTCGCCAACTACGGTCAACGTCTGCTGCCGTCCGAGGCGGGCCGTACCACCATGTGCCCGAGCGAGTTGTTCTTCGACCGCGAGACCAACCAAGCATATCTGCGCCTGCTGCCGATCGAGACGCGCCGCGAGGAACGCTCCATCAGCGACTACAAGACCGACCCGCTGCACTGGGTATCAATGCCGCTGGACACCGAGTCTCCCGAGCAGATGGCTGAGGCGCTGCGGGAGGTCGTCAAGACCAAGCTGGTGCCCTTGAAGATCGCGCGCGCGCTGGGGCTCTACGACGAGTCGCAGGACTCGCAGTACAAAAAGACCGGGGAGTTGCCGGAGCAGGTCGAGATCCCGATGTGGCGGCATGCCCTGATCAGTTTTCCCCATCCGTTGCTCAAGCAAGGACTGGTGATCCTGGATACCCCGGGACTCAATGCGCTGGGCAACGAACCGGAGCTGACGGTCAATATGCTACCGACCGCGCAGGCCGTGCTGTTCGTGCTTGCCGCCGATACCGGTGTGACCCGATCCGACCTGGATATGTGGGAACACCACGTCCAGCGCCGCGGCGGTAATGAGAACAACAAACACCTGGCCATCGCCCTGAACAAGATCGATACTCTGTGGGACGACCTCAAAGACGGTGGCGCGATCAACGCCAGCATTGAAAGCCAACGCCGCAAGGTCGCCACCTTGTTGAGCGTTGATGGCGACCGTGTCTTCCCAGTGTCCGCGCAGAAGGGCCTCGTCGGCAAGATACGCAATGACGACGCCCTGCTCGAGCGCAGCCGACTGCTTGCACTGGAAGCCTTTCTTGCCGACGAAGTGCTGCCGAACAAGCTCGATGTTCTGCGCGACCATATCCTCAAAGACATCGGCGGATTGGTCGACGACACCTATAACCTGCTCGACACCCGCCTCCAGCAGACATCACGGGAACTCGAGAACCTGCGTGCACTGCGCGGCTAGAACGCGGACGTCATCCAGCATCTAATGAAAAAATCCCGTGAAGAGCAGTCTGTCTATCTGCGCAACGTCGAGGGCTTCCAATCCAGCCGCCGCGTGCTGCAGAGTGCGGCGAAAACCATGCTCGACGCCCTCAGCCTCGACGCACTCGACAAGCTCATCAACAAGACCCGCAAGCAGATGACCGGCGCCTGGACGACGCACGGGCTGAAATCCGGCATGCAGATCTTCTTCGACGGCGCGCGGGAGTCGATGGATCAAGTCTCGCTACAAGCAGAGCAGACCCGTACGCTGATCCGCGCGACTTACCGCAAGTTCCAT
The DNA here is from genome assembly GCA_041675685.1 of Thiohalobacteraceae bacterium. Lineage (GTDB taxonomy): Bacteria > Pseudomonadota > Gammaproteobacteria > Thiohalobacterales > Thiohalobacteraceae > JAHJQQ01. The sequence continues at coordinate 1,079 of JBAYTM010000101.1, read as the reverse complement.
GAAGAACACGGCTTACCCGCCGTCACGCCCAAAGTGTTCTCAGTGGACGCCTACAACATGGAACTGCACCGCCTGCTGGATGAGGCCGACGCCTTCCGCAACAGCCCGGTCACGGCAATGACGGAGCAGACCTTTTTGATCAAGAAGTTCTTCATCTCCTTGGTCAGCCAGGCGCGCAACGTCTTCTTCCGTGCGAACCAGGAGGCGGACAACTGGCTCAAGGAAGTAATGAACCCGCTGGTGCAGCAGATCAAAGATCACAAACGCGTCATGGAGAAGCGCCTGGATACCTTGCGTAGGATCAGCGAATCGCGCGACACCCTGGAGAGCAAGATCAACGAACTCGAGGGTTCTCGCCACGAGCTGCGCAAAGAGTTGGATACGCTCAATCGTCTACGGGAAACTCTGCAGCGCCCCCTGCCGAACGCGAAGGACGACGCCAGCGGCGACCCAATCGCCGTGGCAGGCTGAACGTCGCTCCGGGCAGGGATGCCCGCGCGTCGTGCGACGGCACGCGCGCACCGTTCGCTAGGCGGTCGACCGCGACCCCTCCGGAATTACCAAGCCGCGCAGATAGCCGACAATCGCATCCGATTCGTACAGCCATTCGTCGCGCCCGCTTGCGTCGCGAATCCGCAGACAGGGAACCTTCAGCATGCCACCCTGCAGCGCCAATTCCTCACGGCTGACCGGATCGCGTTGCGCGTCCCGCAGTTCGACCTTCAGCGCCAAATGCGCCAGGGTGCGCCGGACCTTGATGCAGAACGGACAGGTTCTGTACTGATACAGCACCAGATCTTTCGTCAGGGCGTCGAGGCGCAGTTGCTCCTCGGCACTTCTAACCACGGCCCGTGGCGTCGTCAGGGCCTCCCAAAGCAGCATGAAAGGCCCGAGTACAAGACGCACGAGTTTGAAAAACAGCCGGAAAAAATGCTTCATCTGTGACAGCCGATACGTCCCCGAAACAGAGACGCGCGGCATTCTCGCAGACCGCCCGGACCGATGGAAGCGCCAGCGGCCATGTGACTGATATCTGCGGCGGCACGTTCCCGGCCCGCCACCGGAGCGGGTGGCGTTAT
>JBAYTM010000100.1:0-7089 GCA_041675685.1 Thiohalobacteraceae bacterium | reverse complement strand
GCTTGCTATGTGACGTAGCTGAAAGGTTGTTTTAGTTCGGTACAGAATCTCGCTTAATTGCAACAGGCTATATCAGAGACTGTGGTTCGCCGCGCCGGGTCGTTCACACGGGGCCGAAACAGATGAGACAAGGAGCGAGCAGCGGTTTCGTGCGACGGCCGCGGTCGCGCATCAGCCCAGCCGTCCGTAGCCGATCAGCGGCGTCCGCCAGTAATGAATCTCCGCACCGTGAAACCGCGCATGCAGCTCCGCGACCAGCTCGTCGAGAATCGGCTCCGTTGCCTGTATCTGGTACATGACCTTTGCCTGCCGGCCGCTTACCTGCTCGGCAATGCTGTAGTGACTGTGCCCGGTGCCATGGAAGCGGATCGGCATGCTGGAGAAGCCCACCAGGCGGTCCTCCTGCAGCAGCCAGTCCGCTAACGTCTCCTCCAGTAAGGGCGCGGCGATGATGACCAACAGTTGTTCGCTCATGATCATGCCTCCTTGATGCCGAAACGCTGGTACAGGATTGGCAGCAGCACCAGCGTCAGCAAGGTGGAACTCACTAAGCCGCCGATTACAACCACCGCCAACGGCCGCTGGATTTCAGCGCCCGGGCCGGTCACGAACAGCAGCGGTAACAGACCGAACGCCGCGATGGATGCGGTCATCAGCACCGGGCGAAGCCGGCGCTGCGCACCCTGGATCACCACCTCGTGCAGCGAGAGCCCGAGCTCGCGCAGTTGATTGAAGTAGCTCACCAGCACTACACCGTTGAGTACGGCGATACCGAGCAGGGCGATGAAGCCGACGGATGCCGGCACCGACAAGTATTCTCCCGAAAGCCACAAGGCGAACACGCCGCCGATCATCGCGAACGGAATATTGAGCAGCACCAAACCGGCCTGGCGCACCGAGCCGAAGGTCGAGAACAGCAGCAGGAAGATCAGCCCGATGGCCACCGGCACCACGATCGACAGTCGTTGCGCGGCGCGCTGCTGGTTCTCGAATTGACCGCCCCAGGCCAGCCGATAGCCGGCGTCGAGCGGTACCTGCTCCGCCGTTGCGCGCTTGGCCTCTTCGACGAAGCCGACCAGATCGCGGCCGCTGACATTGGCACTGACGACGACGTTGCGCTGGCCGAGTTCGCGCTTGATCTCCACCGGTCCTTCCACCCGCTCGATCTGTGCGAGCATGCCCAGCGGTACGCTGCGTCCGTCGGGCAGTGCGATCAGCAGGGAGCTGAAATCCGCCGGCGACTGTTTGATGGACTCCGCGCCACGCACCAGCAGCGGGATGCGACGCACGCCCTCGTATACGGTGCCCACGCGTATGCCTTCCAATTGCGCACGCAGCAAGGTCTCGAGGCTGTCCACCGACAGGCCGAGCCGGCCGGAGGCCACGCGGTCGATGCGCACCTGAAGATATTGCACGCCCTCGTTGCGTGTGTAGAAGACGTCCTGCGCACCCTCCAGTCCGCGCACCAGGTCGGCAATCGCCTCGGCCTTGGCATTGAGCACCGCGAGGTCCGGCCCGAACAGCTTGATGGCCAGGTCGCCGCGCACGCCGGTGAGCATCTCCGAGACGCGCATCTCGATGGGCTGGGTGAAGGCAAAACCCATACCAGGGAAGTCGGCCAGTACCCCGCGAATGGCATCCTGCAGTTCCTCTTTCGAGGTGACGCCCCAGACCTCGCGGGGCTTGAGCACCAGGAAGCCGTCGGTCTGGTTCAGGCCCATGGGGTCCATGCCCAGTTCGTCGGAGCCGGTGCGGGCGACGATGCCGTCGACCTCGGGGACGCGTTGCAGCAATGCACGCTGAAAACGCAGATCGGTGGCGATGGATTCCTCCAGGCTGATGGAGGGCAGCTTCTACAGCTGCACGATCATGTTGCCCTCGTCCATGGTGGGCATGAAGGTCTTGCCAATCTGCGTATACACGACGCCTGCGGTGATCAGCGCGGCGACCGCGACGGCGCCCACGATCGCGGGATGCGCCAACGACCAGCGCAGTGTCGGCATGTAGATCGATTGCGATCGGCGCACCAGCCAGGAGTCACCATGCGGCACCTTGGTCAGCAGATACGAGCTCAGCACCGGGATCGCTGTCAGCGATAGCGCCAGCGAGGCGAGCAGGGCGAACACAATGGTCAGCGCGACGGGGATGAACAGCTTGCCTTCCAGCCCCTGTAGCGTCAGCAGTGGCAGGAACACGATCACGATGATCAGAATCCCCGAGGTCACCGGTGCCGCCACCTCGCGTACCGCCCGATGGATCACGTGCAGGCGGGGCAGACGCTCCGCCTCGGGCTGCGCGAGTTGGGAGACGACGTTTTCCACGACTACCACGGCGGCGTCCACCAGCATACCGATGGCGATCGCCAGCCCGCCGAGGCTCATCAGGTTTGCGGACATGCCGACCCGGTCCATAAGGATGAAGGTGACCAATGCTGCCAGCGGGAGGATCAGTGCGACGGTCAATGCCGCACGCAGGTTGCCCAGGAACACCAGCAGCAGAATCACCACCAGCACAATGGCCTCGGCCAGCGCCTTGCCGACGGTATGCACGGCACGGTCCACCAGGCTGCTGCGATCATAGAAGACCGCCACATGCACGCCCGCGGGCAGGGACGGCGCAAGCTCTGCCAGACGCGCCTCCACACCGGCCACGACCGCGCGGGCATTGGCGCCACGTAGACCCAACACCAAACCCTCCACCACTTCGCCGGTGCCGTCCTTGGTGACGGCGCCATAACGCGTAACGCTCCCCATGCGCACGACGGCGACATCGGACACCCGCACGGGAATGCCCGTGCCGCTGGCCGCAACGACGGTGTCGCGCAATTGTTCGACCGACTGCACACTGCCATCGGCGCGTACCAGCAACGTTTCTTCGCCTTCCTGCAACCGGCCGGCGCCATCGTTGCGATTATTTGCCTCCAGCGCACTACGCAGTTGTTCGAAGCCGATGCCGCGCGCATTCATGCGCGCCACGTCCGGCTCGACCTCGAAGCTCGCCACCCGACCGCCCAGGGCATTGACGTCCGCCACGCCGGGCACGGTACGCAGGGCAGGGCGGATCACCCAGTCGAGCAGCGTGCGCCGCTCCGGCAGGGTCAGGTCGCCACCTTCGATGGTGAACATGAACATCTCACCCAGCGGGGTCGTGATGGGCGCCATGCCGCCACCGATGTCTGCAGGCAGCTCGCCCCAGATGCCGGTCAGGCGTTCGCTGACCTGCTGACGTGCCCAGTAGATGTCGGTGCCCTCCACGAAGTCGATGGTGATGTCGGTGAGCCCATATTTGGCGACCGAGCGCACCATGACCTGGTCCGGGATGCCGAGCAGTTCGATCTCCACCGGCGCGGTGATGCGGCTCTCCACCTCTTCCGGAGTCATGCCAGGCGCCTTGATGATGATCTTCACCTGCGGCGTCGACACATCGGGAAAGGCATCGATCGGCAGCTGCTGGAAGGCGCGCACGCCCAGGCCGGCGAGCAGCGTCACTACCAACAGCACGAACAACCGCTGTGTGAGGGCGAAGCGGACCAGTCGTTCCAGCATCATTCGCCTCCCAGCCCCATCCACGCGCCCTTGATTGCGGCAACACCACTGACCGCGATTTGCGACTCCGCATTCAAGGTGCCCCGCACGACCGCTTGCTGGCCTTCATCGGCGACCCGCTCGACCGCGACCGGTTCGAACCCGGCGGCGGTGCGCACGAAGACGAAGTCACCGTCGCCGCGGCGCACCACGGCCACCGCCGGTATGCGGAAGCTGTCGCTGCCGGTAACGCCGCGAATACGTGCCTGCACGAACTGTCCGGGACGCAGGTGCTCGCGTCCTGTGTCCACCTCGGCGCGCACCAACAGTGATTCATCGTGGGGATCGACGGCGCCGCCGGTGGCGGTCACGATCCCGCCGGCTGCCCCGTCGAGTGTCTCCACCCGCGCCCCGACCTGCACCTCGCCGAGCAGCTCCACTGGCAGACGGATCTCCAGCCACAGCTGCTCCAGCGAGGCGACCCGCAGCAGTGGGGCGGCGCCCTCCATGCGCTGACCCGGCACCGCCAGCACCTCGATAACGGTGCCGTCGCGGGGCGAGCGCAGCGCCAGCTTGGCGCCGATGTGGCGCGCGGTGCGCAACGCCGTGATGTCCCGATCGGGGATTCCTGACAGGCGCAGCGTCTCGCGTTCGGCGAACAGCGCGGCCGATGTCTGGCTGTGATGGCTGCGGGTTTCGAGCAGCCGGCGCTCGGCGATGATGCCGTCCCGGAATAGCGTCTCGTCCCGCGATAGCTGCTCCGCGGCCAGCCGTTCCTGCGACAGGGCCTGCAGGTAGTCGCGCTGCAGGTTCACCAGACCCGGACTGTGCAGCTGCGCGACGACCTGTCCCGCAGTGATCGTATCGCCGCGGGCCACTTGCAGCGACTCGAGCAATCCGTCCAGCGGCGTGGCGACGACCTGCTCCTGGTGCGGCGGGATCACTACGCGAGTGGCATAGGCGGCACTGGCGGCATCCGCCGCCGGTTGCGGCCGTGCGACACGCACCCCCAGGGCCTCGGCCTGGGCATGGGCGATCGCCACTTCGTGAGCGGCCCAGACCGGTGCGGCCGAAAGTAGTAGTAACGCGAGTGCGCTTACGCGGCGCGCGATCATGGCAAAACTCCCAAGGTCTGATTGAAGTGGGCGGTAGCGCGGTAGAGTTCCAGCTCGCGCAGGGTCGACTCGCGCGCGGCGTCGAATGCCCGCGACTGCACGCGCAACAGGTCGAGCAGCGGGCTTTCGCCGAGCGCATAGGCCTTGCGCGCCAGGGTCAGGCTCTGAGCGGAAAGCGCGGCGCGATCGCGCGCCAGTGCCAGCGCGGCGTGGGCGGTGTCGATGGCCTGTCGCGCCTGGCGCAGGTCTATGGTGAGCTGACGCAGGCGGCGGTCGCGTTCGGCCTGGGCGCGCGAGACCTCCAGCGCGGCGGCGGCCTCCTGCGGCGCGCGGTGCGCGCGCAGCGACAGCGGCAGAGATATGCCCACGCCGACGCTGTCGATCTGCTGGCCGCGACCGTCGTTTTCGCTGCGCATGCCCACCGACAGCGACGGGCTGCCGCCGCCCGACTCGCGCACCAGCGCACGACTGGTCAGGGCGCGGGTCACGGCGATCTGCGCCTCTGCCAGGGCGGGATTGTTAGTAAGGTCAACATCCGCGGGTTGCTCGCGGATCTGCGCCGGCACACGCGTAAGCCCCGTGAGTTCCTCGTAGGCGGCCAGGCTCTGCGCTACGGCGAGACGGCTCTGTTCCACGGCCGTTTCGCGCTGCAGAGTCTCTTCGCGGGCGATCATCAGATCGGTGCGCGGCACGTCGCCCTGTTCCAGGCGACGGCTGATCTGATGCTCGAGGTTGCGTGCCACCTCCAGCTGTTCGCGCGCCAAACGCGTCTGATTGTCGGCGATGGCCAAGGCCCAGAGCGTATCGCGAACCTCGCCTGTCACCTGCAGACGTAGCGCCTGGCTGTGCGCTTGTGCATAGGCGCCGCTGCGCGTGGCCAGAGCGCGGGCGGCGGAGCGCTCGCCGGGGCGCCATAAGGGCAGCTCGATGCCGCCCTGCCAGGCGCGGTAACCGACGCCCGTACCGGGCCGGTCGGTTTCGTGCTGTAGGGCCAAGGCCGGCTGCCCCGCGACCCAGCTTCCGGCGCGATCGCCCAGCGCGTCCGCTTCGGCGGTCGCCGGTCCCAGGGTCTGGCTCTCTGGATAACGCCGTAGCGCATACTCCACGACCTGACTCAGGCTCAAGTCGGGATCGGTAGCCTCCACGGGCGGATCGTTAAGGTTCTGGGCCGGCGTCGCGACGACGGCGGCGGCAGCGGCGGCGGCCAGCAGATAACGCAGAATATTGGCGAGTGACACGAATTATCCTTGCTTCCGTGCAGCGAGCGGGGGGCATCGCCGGGAAGCAGGCATTCTGCGGGCTCGAACTTAATTCAAGCTGAAAATTCCGCGGGCTCGGTTGGGTTGCTGGCGGGTACGGAGGCGGGCGGGCAGGCGGTTGTCGTGATCAAGGGTATAAAGCCTTACCTTTTCGGCGGTGACCTCTGATCCTCCTCGATGGTCAATCTCATCAATGCGCCGCGGTCCCGTATGCTTTAATCAGTTAGCACGGCAGATAAGGAACTTTCGATCTGCCGGTTGTGCCTGTATATCTTTGTTCTATCCTATTCTCTACACGTAGAGCACCTGTCTTCCCATGGTCCAATCCTCTGTAGTACGAAGAGGACGAGTCGGTCTGTTTCAGGGTTTGAACGAAGTCTTTTCGATTGTTGGGGAAATCTGCTCGCAGTCGAAGTCCATTTTTTGCATTGTCGATTGCTCGCCGGATGACAGGCGGTTCTCGCCGCCTTTCTCCGCGGTCCAGTACAAACGTAGATTCTTGAGAGCGTTGAGGTGAAATATGGCATTGCACCACGCACGACCCGGAGAAATTGTGGACGTTCGCCCGCTCGGGAAGGAGCTGCGTGAATCAAAGAATGTAACTTTGCTGCGCTCGGAACATTTGCAGGTTTTCCGCGTGGTACTCCTCAAAGGCGAAGAGTTCAGTGATCACGCGGTGCGCGGAGAGATCATGGTGCAGTGTCTGGAGGGTTCGGTCGATTTCGATTGCGGAGGAGACAAGACCGAGCGGCTCGCTGCGGGGAATCTGCTTTATCTGAATGGAGGGCAGCCCCACGCCCTGAGGGCGCGGGAAGATACGTCGGTCCTGGTGACGATTTATCACCCGCGACATCCCGACATCGACGACCTTTCTGCAAGTACCCCGGATGGAAAGTAAGCCACCATGCGGAGAATATGTTTCACAGGCACAAGCGCTCACGACATTCAGACGATTGCATAGCAGTGTTTCGTTCACGCAGGCGCCATTGACGCCTGATTCAGCCGCCGCGCACTGAAAGACCGCATGAGCGGTCCAGACGTGGCGCGCAGCCACCAATGCGCCATGCAGCGATCAGGCATGACGCCACTCTACCCACCTGACGTTAACGGAGTCTCATCGCAAAAAGGAGCGAGTAATGGACGCAAATCGGCATGATGACTGGGATCCGATGGATGCATCTATCCTGAAGG
>JBAYTM010000099.1:0-7151 GCA_041675685.1 Thiohalobacteraceae bacterium | reverse complement strand
CGAACAGGCGGTCCCACCAGGGCAGGTTGAAACCAAAATTGCTGTTGGTTTCGTCGTCCTCGATCGAGTGATGCACGCGGTGCATGTCGGGTGTGACCACGAACAGCCGCAGCACGCGATCGATGCCGACGGGTATGCGCACATTGCTGTGATTGAACATGGAGGTGGCGTTCAACAATATCTCGAACAGGATCACCGCCAACACCGGCGGCCCGAGCACGGCAATGACTGCGAACTTGATCCCCATGGACAGCAGAATCTCGATGGGATGAAAGCGCGCGCCGGTGGTCACGTCGAAATCCAGGTCGGCATGATGCACGCGGTGCAGGCGCCAAAGCGCGGGTACGGCGTGGACCATCACGTGCTGCAGCCAGATGAAGAAGTCCAACACCAGGACCGCGCCGATCACCGCGAGCACATAGGGCACCTCGAAATAATTGAGCACGCCCCAGCCCTGCTCGCGCGCGAACAGCGCCATGCCGACCGCGGCGGCCGGGAACACCAGGCGCAGCAGCACGGTGTTGAAGACCACCAAGCCGATGTTGTTGCCCCAGCGCCCGCCTTTGGACTGCGTCAGCGGCCGCCGCGGCGCGGCCAGCTCCCAGAGCGCCATGATCGCGAAGATGCCAAGGAAGAAACCCAGACGTATGGGCGCCTCATTGGCTCTGACAAACGCTTCGATATCCATACCGCCTCCTTGAGGTTGCAGCCCGGCCCCCCAGGCCTATAATGTTGCTATGGCTTTTTATTCAATTGATCTATTGAATACGCTAGCCCTCGGGAGGCCAAGGTGTCAAGCGGCAATGTGAAACACGACCTGTTCGCCCAGTTTGCACGTATCGGCAAGGCGCTTAGCAACGCCAACAGGCTTGAGTTCATTGAGTATCTTGCCCAGGGCGAGCGTAGCGTGGAGTCCCTGGCGCAGGTCTCGGGCCAAAGCATCGCCAATACCTCGCAGCATTTGCAGCAGCTTCGGCAGGCCGGCCTGGTCACCACCCGCAAAGACGGCCAACGCGTGTTCTATCGCTTGTCGGGGGACGATGTGGTGTTGCTGCTGAACAGCCTGCGGGCGGTGGCCGATCGCCACCTGGCCGACGTCAATCACCTCGTCACGACCTACCTCGACACCAAGGACAACCTCGAAGCCGTATCGGCGAGCGATCTGTTGGCGCGCGTGCGTACCGGCGAGGTGACCGTGCTGGATGTCCGTCCACGGGAGGAATTCGCCGCGGGTCATTTACCGGGTGCGATCAATGTCCCGCTGAGCGAACTCGAGGCCCGGCTCGGCGATTTCAGCCCCGATCAGGTGGTCGTCGCGTACTGTCGCGGCCCCTACTGCGTTCTGTCCTACGATGCCGTCGCACAACTTCGCCAACACGGCATCCAGGCACGACGCCTGGAAGACGGTTACCCGGAATGGAAGATCGCCGGCCTGCCGGTGGAAACGACACCCTGATGCCGCACCCGCAGCTGCTGTTCGTCTACAACGCCGACACGGGGCTGTTCAATACCGTCACGGACATCGCGCACAAACTGCTGTCGCCCTCGACCTACAGCTGCAACCTGTGCGCGTTGACGCACGGCCCCTTCCAGGTGCGCGAGGAATGGGTGAACTTCCTTGAGACCCTCGAAGCCGACTGCAAATTTCTGCATCGCGATGAATTCGTCAAGGCGCACCCGGGGCATGCCGACATTCCACTCCCCGCAGTCTTTGCGAAGACCTCAGTCGGACCGACGATTCTGATCGATGCGGCCAGGCTGCGTCGCTGTGGCTCGTTGGCGGAGTTGAAGCAGCTGATAACCGACAGGCTGCAGAATCAAACCATACCGTCCGACGAAACGGGACGAAGCTGATCGGTGAATGGTGGCTACGAGTGGATTTGAACCACCGACCTCGGCGTTATGAGGGCGGCTGGGCGAGTGCCGCGTAGGTCAAAATAACGCGTTACGCTCACTTGCGCCGTGCCGGCATGCCTGGAAATGACTCCGGATGAGGCGGAATCGCTCCCAGTCGTCACATCTCGGTCACGCTGTATCCATGTCCGGCTTTGCTTCAAAGCCCGCCTCGAGTTGGCGAAGCCGAGCCCCGACACGTTCTGAATCTTCACTTAGCATATAGGCCGATACATCGCGAACCAACATCGCGTCCTCGGCTTCAGTCGCTGGCGGTGCAAGAACAGTCAGCAGCTTCTCCCGCGTTTTTGCAGAAGCGAGCGCACGGATCCGGCCACCCAGGACATAGGCGGCTGCACGATCAATGTCGTATCCGAGCCGATCGACAACGGACAGGTGCTCTTCAAACAATATGCGTCCCGAGATCAATCGCACGGCGTGACGAAGCACGTAGGCGATGTCGGATGCATCACGGCCGGGCTTCTGGTTACGACGCTCATTCCAAGCCAGCAACTTCAATAGCAATAAACCGGCTGGGCTCACGACCGGGACCAAGAGTCTGTCGTTCACCCGCACGGGCACTGCGTCAGTCAACGCGTCATGGAATCCCGCCACCGACATCACAAAATCGCCCTGCGGGGGCCAGGCAATCTGTTGAGTCTCCGATTCCACACCACCGAACGGCACCAGGTCCAGATAGAACTCTGGTGCGATAGCGGATACGTTGCGCCTGTTTCGGATCTTCCGTGAAGTCGGGATCGCGGCAGATGTCAGCAACCAGTCGATGATAATGCGGCCAGCTTTCGACCATCACTGCGAAATCGACGTCTTCCGTTGCTAGACCCACCGGTAGGCCATAGACGGTTTCGAGTAACAGCACCCGCCCCCACGCGCCAGTCACCATCCAGCGAACGTCTGTCGCTTCGGCCGCCTTCGCCACGGCAGTCAGCAAAGCGAATGTCACAGCGTCGACCTTGGCAACACTCTCAGCCAAGATAGCGCTCCCGGAGCATTTCAGCTGTCTCCAGATTGCGCGCATCCGCGGTAGCGACCAGATCTGCATAGACCAGCAAAGGCGGCACCAGGCGATAACCGGGCACTGCCTGCGTAGGGTCGAAGTGCCAGAACGTATCGAGGAGCTCGAGATTGCCGTTTTCGTCTTTGGCCGGCCGGATGTGACGCGCCAGCTGAGCGAATCCTGCTCCGCCATACAGCGTCGTTCGCTCTGGACGCAGATACTTGGTCAGTACGGCAGCAGCCGGTTCTCCACCCAGCCACAGGTCGAAAGGTGCAAGGTCCATGTCCTTCCACCAGTTCGGATCGTCGACCCGAAAACGCCGTGGCTTCAGCCGCGGTCGCAACTCGCGTGGGTAAGCCTCCACCCAGGTATTCAGTAAACGCTCGCGCTGTTCCAGCACGCGGCCCTTGGCCTTATGCGTTCGCAGGAAGCCCAGTTGTTCCAGCTCCTTGAGCGCGATGTTCACGCTGCCGAGCGCGACACCGGCCTGCTTGGCGATTTCACGATACGGTGCGGTCACCAGCCCGGGGCCGCACAGCAACGCAAAAACGATGCGCAGCCCCGTTGCACGGAATACCCGCACCGGACGGCTTGCCTCCACAGGTGCCGCGGGCTTGCGGCCCGTGACATATATGAAAGTATCCGCCGTGCGCAGATAGGCGTTCCCGGCCGTATCGATGAACGGGATGTCCTGCGCCTTGAGACGCTCGGCCATGGGCGGCGTCATATACGGCGTGACCAGCAACGCCGGACCCGGGAGGCGCTTGAGGTGCGCCAGCACCGGCCCGAGGGTGGCGGGGGTCAGCCGGGCTTTGATGTCGGCCCAGAGCGGCGTCGTTCCCAGACGCACCCGGGCGTTGGCAAGAGCATCCTTTTGAGCCGGAACGGCTTTCAGGATTGCCGTAGCGACTGCCGTCGTCTCCTCGAATGCCTGGAGCGCATCTGTAAGCAGCTGTTTGGCAGTGGCTTCTTCGTCGTTGGGTCGCCTGGGCATAGACCCCTCCGGGGCCCGTTGTTCATAATTTATAAACGTACACGCATAATGAACGAAACACAAATGTGAACAGATACCCCCCCCTCCCCTTGGGCACCGGCCCCCGCGTGCTGTTAGCACCGAGGCGATCAACACGCAGAAAGTCCGGTAACGGCCGCAGGGGGCCAGCGTTCCGTATCGGATGCTTGGGGCCGCAAAGCCGAAGTGGAACGCCTGCAGTCGAACCGCTCACCGCCACGGCAAACGGCGATAGGTCACGATCTAATCACGCTTGCGGAAAGACCGGGAAAACTGGAACGGCAATAGGCGTTAGATGGTGGCTACGGGTGGATTTGAACCACCGACCTCAGCATTATGAGTGCCGCGCTCTAACCAACTGAGCTACGTAGCCGTACAGGCGTGGCGGCCGGTTGGGTCCGGCCGCGAAAAGAGGCGAAATTGTAGGGGCTGGGGCGTTCGATGTCTATATATCAGGGACGAGGGTCTAGGTGCTAGGGCCGAGGAAAAGCGTTTGTTTCTTCCATTAGCACTTCGGCCCTAGCACCTCGGCCCTAGAACCTCGACCCTGATCTTATACATTAAACCGGAAGTGCATGACGTCGCCGTCGCGCACTACGTACTCCTTGCCTTCCAGGCGCATCTTGCCGGCCTCTTTGGCGCCCTGTTCGCCCTTGCAGGCAATGAAGTCGTCGAAGCCGATGACTTCGGCCCGGATGAAGCCCTTCTCGAAATCCGTGTGGATGACGGCGGCGGCCTTGGGTGCCGTGTCGCCGACGTGGATCGTCCAGGCTCGGACCTCTTTGACGCCCGCGGTGAAATAGGTCTGCAGACCGAGCAATTTATAGCCCGCACGGATCACGCGGTTCAGACCCGGTTCCTCCAGCCCCATCTCGGCGAGAAAGGTGGTGCGATCCTCTTCGGCAAGGTCGATCAGCTCGGCCTCGATGGCGGCGCAGACCGGCACCACCTCCGCCCCTTCCGCGGCGGCGAAGCTGCGCACCGCGTCCAATTTCGGGTTGTTCTCGAACCCGTCCTCGGCGACGTTGGCGATATACATGGTCGGCTTGGCGGTGAGCAGATGCAGATCGTAGATCGTCGCCTGTTCGTCCTCGTCGAGCGCCATCGCGCGCACCGGCTTGCCGGTGTCGAGGTGCGCGCGCACGCGTTCCAGGGTCTCGAGTTTGATCTTGGCCGCCTTGTCGCCGGTACGCGCCACCTTGGCGACCCGGTTGATCCCTTTTTCCACCGAATCCAAATCGGCCAGCGCCAGTTCGGTGTTGATGACCTCGATGTCCGACAGGGGATCGATCTTCCCGGCGACGTGCACGACATTATCGTCTTCAAAACAGCGCACGACATGCGCGATGGCGTCGCACTCGCGGATGTTGGCCAGAAACTTATTGCCCAGCCCCTCGCCTTTGGAAGCGCCCGCGACCAGACCCGCGATATCGACGAAGTCGACCACCGCCGGCTGCACCTTCTGCGGCTTTACGATCGCCGACAGCTGATCCATGCGCGCATCGGGTACCGGCACCACACCGACGTTCGGTTCAATGGTGCAGAAGGGATAGTTTTCGGCCTGGATACCGGCCTTGGTCAAGGCATTGAAGAGCGTCGACTTGCCCACGTTGGGAAGCCCGACGATACCGCATTGGATACTCATAATTCAGATACAAGCGGTGAGTGACAAGTGACAAGGCACATGTCCTTGCCGAACCAACGATTTTCACTTGCAACTTGCATCTCGTCTCTTGCCTCTTAGATGGTATGTAGCTTATGCATGGCGCGTTCGAACTCGCCGGCGACTGCCAAGGGGATCACGTCGAGTGCGCGCTGCATGGCGGCGTCGATCTGCTCTCGATCTTCGCGACTGGGGCGGTGCAGGACGTAGTCCACGACTTCGCGACGGTCCCCCGGATGACCTATGCCGATACGGAGGCGCAGGAAGTCCTGCGTACCCAGATGGCTGATCAGATCACGTAGACCGTTGTGGCCGCCGTGCCCGCCGCCGCGCTTGAGCCGTGCGGTGCCGGGCGGCAGGTCCAGTTCATCGTGCACGACCAGAATCTCTGCCGGGGGAATGCGCAGGAAATTGGCCAGGGCACCAACCGCCTGCCCACTGCGGTTCATGAAGGTGGTTGGTTTCTGGACGCGGAAATCCCGGCCTTGCAGGCTGCAGCGCGCGACCTCGGCATGAAAACGCGTCTCGTTGCGGGGACTGCAGCCGCAGCTCGCGGCCAACTCATCGACGAACCAGAACCCGGCATTGTGCCGGGTCTGCGCGTATTCCGAACCGGGGTTTCCCAATCCGACGATGAGTTGCACCGCGGCCAGGACGCGCCCGCCTTAGGAGGCCGGCTGTTCGCCCGCCTCCGGTTCGGTCGGCTCTTCCGCAAGGACCCGCGGCGGTTCGATGTGCGCGACCGCCAGATCGTGGCCTTCGCCGCGGTGCAGATCCGGCAACTCGACACCCTTCGGCAGCTTCAGATCGGACAGATGCAAGTGATCGGAAACATTCAGCGCCGACACGTCGATCTCGATGAATTCCGGCAGATCTCTCGGCAGACATTCGATTTCCACTTCGTTCAGCTCGTGGATGAACAGGCCGCCGGCCGTCTTTACGCCTGGGGAGACATCCGCGCCGACGAAATGCAGGGGCACTTGCATGCGCAGCTTCTCGCCCGCCTTCACGCGTTGCAGGTCTGCGTGCAGGATGACCGGCTTGGCCGGATGCCGCTGCAGATCGCGCAACACCGCTTGTTCGGTCTTGCCATCGATGTGGATGGTCAGGATATGCGAGTAGAAGGCCTCGTCTTCCAGGCGGCGCGACAGCTCGTTGTGCCCCAGGGACAAGGCCTGCGGTGCGGTATCACCGCCGTACAGGATGGCAGGCACCTTGCCGGCACGACGCAGGCGGCGGCTCGCACCCTTCCCCATGTCGTTGCGCAGCTCGGCGCCAAGTTCGAATAAAGTGGCCATGATGATTCTCCAAAAGTGCCGCACTGTGCGGCGATTGCATAACCTCCCCCGCGACCAGAGGAGGGCTTCGTACAAGGGGCTAGGTGCCAGGTTCTGGAAACCAGGAGAAGATATCTTCCCAGCACCTGGTCCCTGGAACCTGGCACCTGATGTTAATCCATGAACAGCGAACTGACCGACTCCTCCAGACTCACACGGCGCATGGTTTCGGCCAGCATCTCGGCGATGCTGAGGACGCGGATACGCGAACACGCGCGGGCAGCCGAT
>JBAYTM010000098.1:0-7168 GCA_041675685.1 Thiohalobacteraceae bacterium | reverse complement strand
GAAGAGTACACGGGCGGGGTCGCCGGTGGTTTCTTCCGCTTCACCGGACAGGATCGCAGCGGCCTGATAACGACTGTCGAGCAGGATCTCCAGTAGCCGGATACGGACGGCGGCGTCGTCGATATCCAGACCCAGGCTGCGAACGACGTACACCAGGAAGGCGTCCCAGGCCTGGGTCGTGCGTTCGAACGCGGCCAGCTCCGCCGCCGTCAACGGCGCTTCTTCCCCGCGGACGGCGGGCGCACCAGCCTGCGTCAGATAATGTTCCGGGACCTCGAACACCAGGGGTACGCGCAGCTCGTCCGCTGTAACGGTCAACCCCGTGGCGCGCGCCGAGGCCAGGATCGCATCGAGTTCCTCGACCTGTGTCTGTGGTACGAAGTTGTGCAGCACGTTGGCCGCGTCACGGCGCGGCGGGCGAAGATCGATCTGAAACGCCTCGAGGCGCGGCTGCATGATGCGCGCAACCAGTTTCCAGACAAGATCGGCCGCGAGACTGCGTTCGCCCTGTTCGTCGACAAGCTGGGTTTCATGCAGCCGGTAACGCAGCTGATGATCGGGCGTGATGTAGGGTTCCAGCTCGAAGTGCGCATCGCCGCGCCAGTCGATGGCGCCGTAACAACTGCCGAACCATTCGGGTCCGAACTTGAGACGGGTGCCGGTCTTCACCAATAACCGCTCGCCGATAGAGGTCAGCTCCAGATCGTCGAGCTCGATGAAGCGGCAGTCGCCCTGGCGGAAGATCTCCGTGGGCCCGGTATCGCGGATGGCGAGGGCATCGCGCAAGGTGTCCTGCAGCAGAGGCACCGGCAAGCGGAGCGGCAGCGTCAGTTCGGCGGAGTGTGCCGGCGCGACTGCCGACAGGTTGAGGATGAGCGCGAGCAGACAGAGGGGTGGGCGCATGCGATCTGTGTAAAGGTGCTTTGCTCGACTGCTCGATGCCGGACAAAAAAAAACCCCGCCGGAGCGGCGGGGTAGAATCTCGATATCGCCCCCTGTTAACTACCATCGGCGTTGCGCGAACCACATGGCAGTGAATATAGCGAACCGAGTTGCTTCCGATAACCGCCAGGCCACGAAACGCGTGAGCCACTGCTGGAAAAAGGCGGGTATCGGTGCCAGGACCAAGGGTCCGTGGCGAAGCCATAGTGTAGCCGCTTTGGGTCCCGGAAGGGGAGCGTGAACCGGTATTTTTTTCGTGCAGCGGGGACGCGTCGGCGATTTGGCGTAAGCGCGCGCACGCTAGGGAAATTCGTGTAACGTTATGTTATGTAAAGTAAATATATTGCGCGCGTCACGCCTCTTTGGTCCGCTTCCCGCGCCTAGAGAAGGGGATTCATCGATGGATCAGCGGCTTGCGGACCGGGTCCTATAGAGCCCTACAAAGAACATGGGATTTGGCGTTTGCGATCGCTCCTTGAACTTGCCGGCGGATCACGTCCCAATAGCGGCTCGTCCCAAGAGAAAAGGGGCGGCAAAGGCCGGATCGTCACCTGCCCTCGCGGTCTACCCCGGAGTTCGCCATGACCAGGTTGTACACCATCGGACACAGTAACCGCCCGCTCGATGCCTTCATCGCCCTGCTGCAGGGCGTGGGCGTGGAGGTCCTGGTCGACGTCCGGCAGCTGCCGCAGTCCCAGCGCCAACCGCAGTTCGGCGAGGAGTACCTGCGGGACGCACTCGACCAGGCGGGTATCCAGTACCACTGGGCGGGCCGGCCGCTCGGCGGGCACCGGCCGACCCGCCCGGACTCGCCGCACCGCGCCTTGAGCGACAGCGGCCTGCGCGGCTACGCCGACTACATGGAGGGCGATCCCTTCAAGAAAGGCATCGTCCAGTTGTTGACGTTGGCGAATCGCTCGCCGACGTCGATTATGTGCGCCGAGCGCGAGCCCTTGCAGTGCCACCGCTCACTGATCGCGGACTACCTGACCCTGGCCGGTGCCGAAGTCATCCACCTGATCGACGCCGAGCAGTCGCTCAGCCATCAACTACGATCCGAGGCGCGCCGCGAGTCGCAAAGCCTGATCTACGATCGTTTCGCGACCGCGGAGTTGCCGCTCACCTGAAGGAGAACACGCATGTTTGGACGCGATAAATCGGTGCGCATGCCAACGCCGGAAGAGGCCTTGCCCGGACGGTCCGAGGAGATCCCGGTGCCGGCGCGTCACTTCGTCAATGGCCATCCCCTCAAGCCGCCGTTCCCCGAAGGCTTTCAACGCGCGCTGTTCGGCCTCGGCTGCTTCTGGGGCGCCGAGCGCAAGTTCTGGCAGACGCCGGGCGTGTTCACGACGGCGGTCGGTTACGCCGGCGGCTACACGCCCAATCCGACCTACAAGGAAGTCTGCTCAGGGCTTACCGGGCACAACGAGGTCGTGCTGGTGGTGTTCGATCCCGAGCCGATCGCCTACGAAGACTTGTTGAAGATCTTCTGGGAAGCGCACGACCCGACTCAGGGCATGCGGCAGGGGAACGACGTCGGCACCCAGTACCGCTCCGGGATCTACACCTATTCGGACGAGCAGCAGGCCGCCGCGCAGAGTTCCCTGGAGAGCTATCAGCAGGCGCTGAACGCCGCCGGCCGCGGCACCATCAGCACGGAGATTCTGCCTGCGCCGGCGTTCTATTACGCGGAGGACTATCACCAGCAATATCTGGCCAAGAACCCGGGCGGCTATTGTGGTCTGGGCGGTTGTGGCGTCGCCTATCCGGGGGAGGTCGCCAAGGCATAGATGCGGGTATCGGAGCAGGTGCTAGGCTCCAGGCGCTAGGGCCGAGGTAAAACCATGCAGCCCATGAGTAGGGTGCGTCGGCGTAGCGACGCACCAAGGCCATCGCAGTCCGGTGCGTCAGCCTGCGGCTCGACGCACCCTACAGAGTGTCCGTTCAGTGGTTGGAGCGCTTGCGATCTAAGGAACAACGCGGGCGCCCGGCGGTCGAGGCGCATCCTCGCGCGCGGGGGCTTTCGGCTTGGTCGGCCGTTTCGGCGGGTCGGGCTTCGTCCAGGGGCGGAAGGGAGCTGGCCTTCCATAGCCGGGCGGATAGGGATAGGCGTAAGGATACGCATAGGGATAGGGGTTGTAGCGCGGCACCGGTTCCGGCTCCACCGCCGGCGTGGCCGGTTGCCGTTCCGGCTCCGCCTGCGCGCGTTCCTGTTCGCGCTGCTGCCTTGCACGCTCCAGGTCCCGCGCGACTGCCCGGATATTGTCCAGGCGTTCCTGGGCATCGGGCGCGGCAGACGGCAGGTCTTCCAGTTCAATGGTGTCGACGGGCGCGTCGCCGTGCTCGGGCGGCGACTCGCTGAAATGGCGAACGCCGTCGGCGTCGGTCCAGCTGTATAAGGTCGCGGTCTGCGCGACGACCGCGACACCGAGCAGCGTTGCAAACCCGGCGAGTCGTACGATGCGGCGCGCATGATTCATGCGTCGTTCCTCCACTTATTGTCCTGATGGTACGCCAAGTGGTAACACCCCGTTACTCAGGAGTCAGGATTGATTGCTACAACGACGCAGCGTCATTCCCGCGGATGCGGGAATCCATGGGTTTTAAACCACTGGATTCCCGCATCCGCGGGAATGACGGGATACACAATAGGTAGCCAATATTCCTGACTCCTGTGTAATAACCTAACGAAACTCTGAGTTACCCGTCATGCCGGCGAAGCCCGCATCCAGGCTGCTGATTCCCCTGAGTTCCGAGTTTCGCCGGCATGACGGACGAAGAGTTAAAAAGAGGTTCCCCAATTTTCGTAGGTGCATGGCTGGTGCGGCGTTCACCCGGAACGAAACAGATCGCGGCGGTCTGGTCCTGCGCTGACTATACTCGTCGGAAAGGAGCCGCGGGTCTTGGTGCTCCATCGGGCCTTCGCTACCGCATTGCATCCTCCGCCCGTCAGTTGCGTGCCGCGAGATCGCTATGAACTTTCCAGGACAGGTTTTTCCGACGGCGCTGCACATCTTCGGCTATCTCGGCGCGCTCGTCTGGCTGTTCTGGGCGCTGAGGCATCTGCGCTGGGAACGGCTGCGCGAGAACGCCTTCACGCACGTGTACTTCGGCGCCTGTGTCGGCGCCTTGCTGTTGTGGAGCCTGCAGGCGGGCATGCCGCCGACACTGCATTTTCACCTGCTCGGAGTGACGGTCCTGACGCTCATGTTCGGCTGGCGCCTTGCCGCGCTGGCCGTGACCCTGATCCTGCTGGGTGCAACAGTCAACGGGCAGGGCAGTTGGCAGAGTTTCGGGATCAACCTGCTGGCGATGGGCGCAGTGCCGATCGCCTTGAGTTCCGCACTCTTGCATGTCGCGCAGCGCCGCCTGCCGCACAACTTCTTCATCTATATCTATATCAATGCCTTTCTCGCCGCCGGGGCCTCCATCCTCGGCACCAGTCTGATCGGGGTCGGGTTGCTTTGGCTCACCGGCACCCAGACCCTTGCCTGGCTCGGGTATCATTACGTCCCGTACTTCCCGCTGATGGCCTTTTCGGAAGCCGTGTTGAACGGTATGGTCATGACCCTTCTGGTCACGCTCCGGCCGGGCTGGGTGTCCAGCTTCGACGACAACCTCTACATCAACGGAAAATAGCACGGCGTCCGACCCCGAACGGGCGACGGACCAGCCGCGCAAAGCCACATGGGACACACGCACGCACCCGCGAACCACGATCGCGCCTTCGCTGTCGGCATCACGCTCAATCTGGGCTTTGTCATCGCCGAAGGGCTGGCCGGTTGGTACGGCAATTCCCTGGCCCTGCTCGCCGATGCCGGGCATAACCTCAGCGACGTATTGAGCCTGTTGCTGGCCTGGGGCGGCGCCTTCCTTGCGCAGCGCGCGGCGACCACGCGCCGTACCTACGGCATGCGCCGCAGCACCGTATTGGCCGCACTGACGAATGCGATCATTCTCATGCTGGCGATCGGCGCCATCGCTTGGGAGGCGCTGACCCGCCTGTCGGAGCCGCCGGTTTCCCACGCACCGACCGTCATCGTCGTCGCCGCCATCGGCGTCGTCATCAATACCGCGACCGCACTGTTGTTCATGCGCGGCCGCCACAACGATCTCAACATCCGCGGCGCCTTCCTGCATATGGCCGCGGACGCCGCCGTATCCCTCGGCGTCGTGATCGCCGGCGTCCTGATATTGCTGACGCAGTGGTATTGGCTGGACTCCGCCATCAGCCTGATCATCGTCCTGGTGATCGCGATCAGCAGCTGGCAACTGTTGCGCGAATCACTGGATCTCGCACTCGACGCCGTCCCCGGCTCGGTGGACCCGGTCGCCGTGGAAACCTATCTGCGCGCCTTGCCCGAAGTGACCGACGTCCACCACATCCACATCTGGGGAATGAGCACTACCGAGGTCGCATTGACCGCGCACCTGATCAAGTCCGACCCCAATCTCGACGACACCTTCCTGCGCCGCGTGCACAGCGAACTGCACGACCGCTTCGGCATCGGCCACGCAACGCTGCAGTTGGAATCCGGCGAAACGGACGCGGTCTGTGCGCATGGTGAACCGGGACATGGTGGGCATGGGCATTGAGGACATAACAACGATCGTCCGCGCATGCGTGTGGAGGTTCGACGCAGAAACTATGCAGTACGGGAATGAAACCGGCGTGCCGCTTGGCCCCCAACGCCCATGCTGGTATAAATCGCCGCTTCGTCTTTGGCATCACGGTCTTGATAAATGTCGCATTCGCACCTGCCGGTCTATAACGCTTCGCTGGAGACTTTCGATGAGGTCGTCATTGGGGATTCGCACCGGCGGCCCGTGCTGGTGGATCTCTGGGCGGATTGGTGTCCGCCCTGTCTGGTGATCGCGCCGGTACTGGAAAAGGTCGTCGGCGACTATGGCGGGCGGGTCGCGCTGGTCAAGATCGAGGTCGATGCCGGGGAGAATATGAAGATCGCCGGGCGCTACCGGGTGCGGGGCTTCCCAACCATCCTGCTGATCGAAGCGGGCGAGGAGGTCGGGCGTTTCAGCAGCGCACGGCCGGCGCATTTCATTCGCGAATTCATCGAACAGCACAGTCGGTTGTTGGCGCAGTCGGATTGAGGCGGCGGCGCAGGGCATGCATCTGTAGTCGATCTGCCGAGGACGCGCATCCGCGGCTTGTATCCGGGTCCATCGCGGGCGGCGTACGAGCGCCCGATTGAGCGTTGAGCCGCGCGGCAGTATGATAGCTCCGCGTCCACACGAGACGCACGACGGGGTCACGCGGATCATTCGATCCTGCGCAGGCGAATAACGACACCGCCCCGTCGACGGGGGATGGCGTGACCAGAATCCTAGCGGTGACCAGCGGCAAAGGCGGCGTCGGCAAGACCCACCTGAGCGTCAACCTTGCGCTGCATTGCGCGCGCAAGGGCCAGCGTGTCTGTCTGTTCGACGCGGATCTGGGGCTCGCCAACGTCAGCCTGCTGTTCAATCTGTATCCCGAACGCAACTTGAGCGATGTCATCGCCGGCACCTGCCGGTTGCGCGACGTCGTTCTGTCGAGCTGCGGCATCGACATCGTACCCGGCAGTTCCGGCGTGGCCGGGATGGCCGATCTGCCGGCGGCCGCGCTGGCGCGGCTGGGCGCCGAGTTCAGCCTGTTGAACCGCTACGATGTGCTGATCTTCGATACCTCCGCGGGCATCGCGGACAATCTCATGGCCTTGGTGGCGGCAGCACCCGAGACCTTGTTGGTCATCACGCCCGAGCCGACCGCACTGACGGACGCCTACGCGCTGGTCAAGCTGTTGCAGCGGCGGCGCTATGCCGGGCGCCTTCAGGTGGTCGTGAACCAGGCCGTGTCGGAACGGCAGGCGCGCCATACCTATGAGAAGTTCCGGGAAGTGGTGCGGGTCTACCAGGGCTTCGATCTGCCGCTGCTGGGTGCCGTGCCGGCCGATCCGCGCATGCTCGATGCCGCACGTTCCCAGCAGCCGTTGACGCTGCTCGGGCCGGACAGTGCAGCGTCGGTTGCGTTCGGTGATCTGGCCGAGCGGCTGCTGGCGACCGCCCCGGCGCTGCCGGCCGGATCAACACCATTGAACGACTTCTGGTCGCGACTGACCGGAAGCGAGCTGCCGGCGGCCGCGCCTGCGCGGCGCGTGGAAATCGAGACGGAAACGCAACCGCGGACCGAAACGGCGGTGTCCGTCCCGCTCGATCTCGCCGAGCG